>CAZCAD010000356.1:0-3998 GCA_964496525.1 uncultured Flavobacteriales bacterium
CAATTAGTAACGATTGATGAACTTGAACAAGGGTTATATGTTGCAAAATTGACCAATGTAGAGTCAAAGGACGTGATAATCAGGAAGTTTAGTAAGCAATGATAAAGAAGTTTGGGGCAATATCTTTATTAATTTTTCTTTTCGTACTTAGTTCTTGTGTTAAGGATAAGACGATAGAAAATCTTTCTTTGATCGATTACGATTCGGATTCTTCCTTCGTACTTGAAAATGCTCCGGCAGTCCAGCCGAAAAACCTCTTGTTACAGGAATTCACCGGCGTATGGTGCTACACCTGCCCTTTGGCTCATGATACGGTGGCAAAAATCATTTCAATGTATCCCGACAGAATCGCTGCAATGAACGTGCATAGTCATCTGTACAGCATCTATGATGATCCTGCTGTTATGGGTAACCTCTACGATTTTAGAACACTCGACGGGGATACTGTTGTAACAATGTTAGGCGGAATCTTAAGTGTTCCGAGTGCCGCGATCGATATGACACTTATTGTTGGGGAGGACCGAATCCTCTCGCAGAAAAGAGAGAACTGGGTAGACTATGTCACCCAAATGATTTCTGTCGCCCCTAAAATCAATGTAGAAATGGCTGCCTTTTATTATGCCAATGAGTCTAAACTTAAAATCGTAGCCAGGTATACCGCTCTTGAGGATATTTCTCAGCCTGTGTATCATAATATTGCTATTGCCGAAAATAATATAGTCGATTGGCAATATGTGGGAACGGTGTACGTTGAGAACTACAGTCATAAGCACATCCTAAGAGATTATCTATATGACCCCAAAGGAGAATTGTTAGCGGCTAAGATGTCAAGAAACCAAGTCGAGGTTAGGGTCAATTACATAAAAGTGCCTTCTGATTGGAATATATTTAACCTTGATATTATCGGATTTGCACATAATAAGGGATCAGATTGGGAAGTCTATCAAGCCCAATCGATCACCGCATTCGATTAGGTTTTGAATTCTTCTACAAATAAGGGATTATTGAGTGCCGGAGCATTAGCAGCAATCGCCTCTTCTTTGTGTTGCATTGGACCCTTAGTCGCCATCCTTGGCGGAGCCGGTGGAGCAGCCAGCACGTTTTCTTGGATTGAACCCGCCAGACCATATTTAATCGGTTTTTCGGCCTTAGCCTTAGGCTTAGCATTTTGGCAAGCATATAAACCGAAGGCAGCCGACGATTGTGGATGTGAACTTCCTGAAAAAAAGAAATTTTTTCAGACAAAGTCCTTCTTGTGGGTGATCACTGTATTTTCTATTTTGATGTTTTCCTTTCCTTATTATTCTCACATTTTCTTCAACAATTCATCTTCCGGTATGAGTATGAATGATGAAGTTATCAAGACTTCGATTCATTTTGAAATTGACGGTATGACTTGTGAAGCTTGCGAAGAACATGTGGTGCGTGCGATTTATATGTCGGATGGTGTTTATTCTGCCAGCGCATCATATGAGGATGGAACGGCAAACTCAATCTTCGATGCATCAAAAACAAACAAAAATGAATTAAGTTCTTTAATAGAAAATGAAACAGGGTACAAAGTAGCTGCTACAACACAAACAGAATACCTGGACGAATGATGGAAGAGACGAAAATCGAATTACAATCTACTATTAGCTGTCCAAATTGCGGACATCAAAAAGAAGAGTCGATGCCGACAGACGCATGTACTTGGTTCTATGAATGTGTGAACTGTAAAGAGGTTTTGCGACCTCTGGAGGGAGATTGTTGCGTTTATTGTAGCTACGGAAGCGTTCCTTGTCCTCCTATACAAAAAGGAAATTCGTGTTGCTAAGTGGAATTCCCTGCGTCTTTGGGATCATTATTTCTTTACAAACTTCAATGTTGCGCCAGTTTCAAAACGAGTGAAATATATTCCATAAGGCAAACCCTGAAGATTTAAGATTTACCGCTAATTGCTTTTTTTTTCCTGTGAATGTAATCCTTGGGCCTGTCCGGATAATTTGTGCATCCACCTTATTGGAACTTACAACTGAAACTATAATCACAAGAATAAAGCTGAAACGTTCCATATCTCGCCTTTAGCGATTGGTGTATAATAGTATAATTGTCATAAGCAGTCAAATTCAGCAAGCTCCTATTACTGCTTATTGCAAAAAAAACGAGGGCCTCAAACCCTCGCTTATTTGATTCTGAATATTCGTTTTAATTTCTGACTGCCATCAGATCGTTGAGCCGATCATTGTATCCAATATAATAACGATGATTTTTGTATCGCTCGTAGAACGAACCATCCTGTTTGGCATTCACCAATTCCTCTTCAAATTTTGGAGTCAAAACATCACATCGGCCCACAAATACGCGCTCTACCGATCTTGGCTTAGGTTTAATATCCAATGGTAAAATGCGATCCACTTCTTTCTCCGGAAGGATCCAAAACACACGCAATCCGGGTGTTTTAAAATAGCTTCCTTTCCATGTTTCCAACATCGCTTTTGCCTCATCCAGGTAAAGTCCTTCATCTTTTAAAGCCATGGCAAACTCAATGAATTTTTCTTGCATGTTCTCAGTTGAGTTCTCGCTTATCGTAACCACTTTTTCGGCTTCTGAGTCCAAATCTCCGGTCCAGTACACAGATGAATTTCCGTCTTCGTCAATTTGGTACACAAAAACATAAGGAATTTTCTCAGTTCCGGTATTTGTTATTTGGAGATCTCTTTTGTTGTTGAATTTTACGTGAACCGGAATATCAAAATTACCTAGTCCTCTATAGAATAGATATTTTTCAACCTCGTCCCCAACCTTCACTTTATTAGCCCTGACAGCACGTGGTGCTTTCCAGGTATCAATCAACTGATCTACCGGGGGACTTAGGGGGACATTTGAATCCGGCCCTAGAACTTGAATATTATTCCACTTGATCCAGCCATTAAAATCCTTGGAAAAGTCGATCCCCTTTCTCCATTGGCTTTGTTCCGGCAGTACGTCTCCGTTTGTGCGTTGAGGATACCATTGGCTGATAGTTCCCCTGGGAAAATCCACCTTGATATCAACTTCCATCGCTTTGTCCGAATAAAAGTAAAGTACAGGAGTCTCCATCTTAATAGTAACATCCATTGGCTCTGCAAAACTGGCCAGGCCCTTTCCACAACTCAAATTATCGTTGATGTCATCCGGTAAACCGGCGTGTTCATATACAAAGGCCGGTAGCTGTTCTTCTTCTACAAAAAGTCCATCCAGCCGATCACCTTCGCTGCTGTGTAAACTTGTAAATGTTCCCCATTCGTGAACAATAAAATCTTCCTTCTCAGGCGAAACCCTGGTGTTGTCGGAATTGCTGTCTGTCGATTCTGTCTCGATTAGATCAGAATTCATTAATAGTCCCCCTGCGAAAATACTTGCGAGGATCATAGTTACTTTAATCATTGTTTCTATAGTTTAAATTTATACTCATATACAGATGTATGAAGTAGAAATAAGTAACTATCTTGAGATGAATAAATCAGAAAAATCATGCACGGATTGGAAAATATCTACTACGCTATGGGAGAAATGGCTTACGCTATAGCTAAGGCTGACGGTGCAGTTCAGACAGAAGAGCGAAAAAAAATTCACGAAATTGTCCTGGACGAAATTGCACATAATAATATTGATTTTGACTATACCGAAGCCATCTTTCAAATTCTCGAAAAAGATGATCCTGATGCAGAAACTTCTTATAAATGGGCGATGCATGAATTTGATGAAAACAAACTGCATTTAACTCCCGAACTCGTAAATCAATTCATTATTATCGCGGATAAAATTGCAGATGCTTTTGATTTGGATTCGGTTCGTGAAGAGATGATGGTCGCCAGATTTAAGAAGGATCTTCGAGCATTAATCGCATAAAAAAATCCCAATCTCGGCTGAACCGAGACTGGGATAATAGCTGTAAATTGTAATTTTTGCTTAGGGATGAGTAGGGAATAAGTTGAGTGGAATTGGCGAAATTATCTTGTCCTTTTACAATCCAA
>CAZCAD010000357.1:0-3980 GCA_964496525.1 uncultured Flavobacteriales bacterium
CAACTATAGGTCCGCTAACAAATTCTAATCCAAGTATTCGATTCGAAAAGTTGCCGTCGCTGATAACAATTGGTTTAACTTTCTCAGACCCACCAATAATATCCAATGTGGTACCGTCAATATCAAAAACCACAAGCTGCTGCTCATTTGCCGTCGCAACTCTAAAATTTCCGTTGCTCAGGGTCAGCATTTCAAGTTCAGTTCGTCTGTCGGAATCTAATCGATTCCCTCCGGTCAATGTATTAAGCGGATCAAAAATTTGATCTGCACCGATAAAGGTCAATCCTGAGTTATCTAATTTAAACTTGAGCAGTTGTTGAAATGAGTTTATCGTTCCATGCACATCAGCGTTCGTATATGAAAGTACCACTCTGCTTCCGTCGGAAGCATCAGCTGGAGAAGCCGCAAAACTTGTATGTGGGTTTGAAATTCCGGTAGCGGTTGACAATCCTGCGAACAGCACTAATGACTCAAAGGGTTGAATTAAACGACCTTTCGCACAAGCATTGAAAGTTCCAAGTGCAAGGTCATTTTGTATCGATACATCCAATATTCCAAAGAACGCTTCCGATAGCAACTCTTCAAAAGTCGGAAACGGAGTCGGCGGCGGAAAAATAGGATGATTGACTTGAAAAAAGGTTTTTGATGTAAACAGATAATATTGATTACAGTTACCAGGGTGAGGCACAACACAAATCTCTGAGTAGCCGCTCGAAATTTGGTTAGCACCGAAGTCTGCCACGTCTGCCCAGATGGTTCTTCCATCTCTATCAAATATGTTATCACCAACTATAAAAAACAGTAGGTTTCCATCTACATCATGGTATGCGTTATGTGTTCCTATTTTCTCGGGAATAGATGCCAAATAAAGCGGACTAAAACCACCGTCAACGCCACAAGTTTCTGGATAAGGGAGTCCTGTCACTGGGTCAGAGGTTGGAAATGGTTTATATGTATCGCTATTAAAATCGAAGTAACCGCTACCTGCGGCAAGCGATGGTAGTGCCCATATGGGGTTCTGCTGCTGTGCGATAGTCGACCAGTGCAACATTAAAAGCCCTAGTAATATGACCAATTTTTTCATGAGAGTTGTTTGAGGTTGTGAGGTCCATTTTCAAAAATGGCGTCTAAGAAGGTAGTAATTAAATTGTTTTGCACCTAACTCGGAATGATAAAATTCACAGACTTAAACACCAAAGTTTCTAAATACATAATTCAATATTTTCAAATTGGTGATGAAAGCTAAACAGCAAATAGTGCGGATCTTGATCTTCGCTATTGAGGTGTCCCTGTTAAGGACTATAACCCAGGAAAGTTGTGGAATGATCGGGGTGAGAACGTCGGCTGCTAGGTTTCGACAAGAATACGTATCACTTAGTATTTGGGTGAAGAAAGTGATACTATTTTGATACTACATTTTCAGATTTCCGGGGTAGGTAGTGCTTTCGCAAGGTATCACCTCGTCCTTAGCGGACATTTCCCTAAAGATTAACCGGCCGTGAATAAACCTTTCCCGCCGTTCTCAAATCTCGAATATTTATATCCGGCTGATCAAGAAATCTTTCGTCCGGAATAAACATGAAGTAAATTTGAACCTTGTCCTGATCCAAAGCGCGATGCGGATCAAACGGCTTAATGATGAAAAGTGACGGATGATAATTGGCGTAAGGCATTGGCTCTTTCAATTGAAAGACGTACCAATTTTCATTGTCCATCACCCGAATCTTTTTAATACAGGCCCCAATTCTTGGGAAAGCTTTTCCTACATAAGGATTTCGTTTCGAGGAATAGACGCGCAGAAGCAATCCACTCATGTCATAAGTGTCTTCGTAGAACTCCGGTTCTTCATCTTCGTCTTTGGAACCGAAGACGTCGAAGATTGTCCCTTTTAGGCTTGGCCATTTCATTCGATACTTTGCCACTTACTTCTTTTTATCTACAATTCAGAAATCAGCAATCGATACATTTCAATCATGCTTTTGATATCTCCCTTATGCACTTTCTCATCCGGTGAATGAACATTGTCTTCGGCAGCGCCAATAAAACACCAGTCAATTGGCATGCTTGTTTGTTGTAATGCTGACCCATCACTACCACCGGCACTCTCTACTTCCAACTGATAAGTGATATCTGATTTCATTGCTATCTCCAAAATGCGATCGATAAAAACTCTGCGTGGAACACCCTTGTCCCTAAGAGAGATTGCCACTCCATTTCCATGTTGAACGCCTTCGGTTATCCAGGTAATGTCGCAGATTAATGATTGACGCAAACCAAATCGTTGAAGTAAGTAGGCTGCACAGTAACCGACCGAATTGCCTCCCAGTTCCTCATAGGTTGAAAACACAATCGCTCCATTCTCCATGGTTTCAGCGACCTGTAACGCCACCCAAACTCCCAATCGATTGTCCAAATGGGGCGACTGTATATAATCCGTCTCCTCCCTGAAATTAGGTTTAAAGGATAGGGGAGTACCTCTCTCATAGATTCGATCGGAGACGCATTTGAAACTGGTCGGGCCTTCTTCACTTTCGATAATCATTATTTCGGTATCAATCTCGCCCTGACCGTCTGAGCCAACCAGATCATAACCATCCTTCACTCTGGGTCCGCCCACCCTAATCAAGTCGTTCTCGTAACCAACGGTGAATCCAATTGAATCTATATGCGCATAAATCGCGGTTGTCGGCTCACCAAATGTTAGAATCAGTGAGTCTTGCAAGGAATTACCAAAAATAAGTTCGGGTTGGACTTTCCAGGTGGATTTATTATTCTGAACGTAATCGATAATAAAGTCGCGAACACGGCTTTCATCTCCACTTGTTCCCCTGCAGGCAACCAACTTTTCTAATAGATCGAAATTCATTTTTACTCTTCTGTTCGTAAAAAGATCAGGTTTAGTTTAGGATGTCTTTTCATTTCAACTGCAGTCTGTTCTTCTTTCCAAATTGGAATCTTAAACTTAATAGTTGATAGATTATCAGCAAATCCTTGCTCTAAAATAGTTACTTCAAGCTGATTTAATAATTGCATGACCATGCCGGTATTCTTTATCTCAAAGCTAATTCGATAGTAGTTCGAAATAAATCGGTTGACTATTTCTCCGGTCTTCAGTGCCTCCTCGGCTGCAGTTTTATATGCCTGAATTAATCCTCCCACCCCCAGATTGGTTCCACCATAGAAACGCACAACAGCAATTAAAATATTGGTGATGTCATAAGCGACGATTTGGCCAAAAATTGGTTTGCCGGCTGAATTATTAGGCTCACCGTCGTCCGAAAATCGATCCTGAAATTTAGTTGAACCAAATCTCCAGGCAAAACAAACATGAACAGCCTGCGGATTTTCTTTTCGTAGCTTGCGTATGTAATCTTTCGCGTCAATTTCAGTTTTGCAGGGAAAGGCATGGGCAATGAACCTGGATCCTTTCTCTTTGTAGGTGCTCATGGAGAGCTTTTTTAACGTCCTGTATTTACCCAGCTCCTGCATTTATTTTAAAAGTGCCGCCTTCTTCTGAATGATTGCCTGTATTGGCATGCTTTCTATTTTACACTCTAACCAAGACAAGATGTCGAGGTATAAAAAGGATCGTTTCTCGTAAGGATGATCCTCCAATTTTTTCAGGCTGTCGTACAAGTCAACAAAGGCTCCTTTTAATTCTGAAGGATAAATGTTATTCAGGTTTCTTAGGAAAGCAATAATCTCTTTCTGCACCTGATGCAGGTCATTCATCTTAAGTAAGAACTTATAGGTACTCCTGATGATTCCATCGATCGAATGATCCCAGCCCAACTCATAAAAGCAAATTAATCGTAGAATTCTGGAATAGCAAAGCAAATCTTCTCTTAGTCCCAGATCTTTATTGTCAATAATCTTTTGCAGGTAAACAACAGATCGTTCCCAATTATCGGCTCCAAAATGCATACATCCGAATTTGTAATAACAAACCATTACATGATGAGGATCGATATTGTGCCTTC
>CAZCAD010000358.1:0-3974 GCA_964496525.1 uncultured Flavobacteriales bacterium
CCGTAAACGAAAAAATCGTGCGTCCGCTTAGCAATTTTAAAGTTGGAGAGATATACAAATACATCGACGATGAAGGAATTGCCTACCGAAAAGACAGCAGTAATGACGAACAGAAATATCGTCGAAATAAATTGCGAAATTCATTTTTGCCGGAATTAAGAGAACTGGAACCTCAGTTTCAACAGAAGATGAATTCTCTCTTTCTTGATGTGAATTTGGCGATGGATTATATGACGGAGGAGGCCAAAAAATTAAAATTAGATGCCTTTAAGACTACGGATGAGCGTACCACGGTTTCAGTCCAATCATTAAAAAATATTCATCCTTATTTATTGCAATTCGCCTTTTCAGAATACGGAATTTATCGAAAAAACTTGCCTGAATTGCAAAAGCTGATAACGGCTGAAAGTGGTGCCAAGATTAGATTTGGAGAGTATATCCTATTGAAAGATCGTGATCAAATAATTATCTCCAGGCAATTGGACGAACCCTTTTATGAGGTGATGATTTCAAGCTTACCGACCACTTTAGATTCCCCTATTGGTAAACTGAACCTCGAGCAAAAAACCTTTGAAGGACTAGTGCAAAAAGAGGCAGTTCAGCAGTTCGAAATTGAGCATATTGTTCTGCCCCTGTGTTTGCGAAAATGGCAGGCCGGCGATAAAATTCGACCCTTAGGAATGAGTGGAAATAAACTCATCTCGGACATTCTCATTGATAAAAAAGTCGATAATATCGCCAAGGAAAGCAAGCTTGTATTGCAAAATGGATCCGGAAATCTACTGGCACTTTTAGGAATGGTCTTAAGCGATGACTATAAAGTAACGGAAACAACGCGGGAAATTCTAGAGGTAAGTATTACATCCTGAGGTTTTACTTATTCTCCCCTTCTTTTTTCTTTATTTGATCCGGGTCGATTCCTTCCTTCTCCAAATCCTCCTGCTTGATAATTCGAATATTTGGAGTGTTTCCCTTTTCGTCTTCTGCTCCCGGTAATTTAGGAATGCAATCGTAAGCCGTTGAGCAGGTTTCTATCCACATAAACATAGGTAGTTGTTCCTTTAGGCCCCAACAACCAAAATCTCCTGTGTCAAAATAATAGGTAAACTTGTTCCCTCCTACCCTTTCACAACCGAATATCTCTGTTCTAACCCACATATGAGATTTAAACTTCACCTTAACTTGCATACGAATAGGACTGGCAGTAGGAGATGTATAATGGATGTCGATGCCAACTACGCAAGGATGTTTCCAAACATTGTAAGCGACCACCTTATTGAATTTATACCCCAGAACATCGATATCGAAATTCATTTCCTTCTCCCAAATCTCGTAGCCGGGAGTATCTACTTCCGGAAATTTAAGTGAATCATCCACCTGCGAATGAGCCGTAGAGCTCAATCCCAAACACAGAAGAAATATGCCGAATAATTGTGTCATTCCCAGCCTAAATTTATTAAATCCACTATCAATTATCAATGATAATGCCATTATTTAGACGTTTTGCTGGAAAAGAGGGTGTCTTAATTTTTTGTTAAAAATGAATCGCAAAAATTCCTAATCATTACTCCAACCCTGCTCTACTGCATACGCACTCCACTTCTCGTGGTATTCTTTGAACATCGCCTCATTTGTCATCCGGTATAGCTGATTAAGTTGGCTAATATGCAATAAATGATAACTATCATAAGCCACCTTACTCTTCTGATCATAATAAGAACCACCATCAATATCATAATTCGGAAGTTCATATTTCAAAGCCGCAATGCCCTTATCAAAAAGATCGAGGGCGAAGTCATCATCGGAATATTCTTGAAAGGTATGCAGTGCAATCAGAATGGACATCATACCATTTAGCACCAAAGGTGTAGAACCATCAGGTCGTGGATATTCGGCATACCAATACTTACCGCCCTTCATGTCAACCAAAAATCCACCCTCCTCAACGGGAATGTTATACGCAAGAATACAACTTCGGGCTATGTCCAAATAAACAGAATCTTTACTCACTTCATGAGCTAGCCTAAAGGCAAGAACTGCACGTGAATTAGCCAAGCCTGATTTCCAGGGAGCTCTCATTTCGTATTCCAATATGTCATAATCGTAGATGAAGTAGGATACCCCATTTTCTATGGTTCGATTCTCTTTGAGCCATTCAATCGTATTGTAAAATAATTTCAAGCTCTCTTGATTTCCGTCCAGATATTCCTGATAGTAACTCATTGATTGCGATGCAATAAACAATGGATTTCTCTGGTAACCGGCGTGATTGTGTTTCTGATAACCATAATAATAAATCTCTACCCCATTGTCATCCATCACCTTATGCAAATGCAGATTGATGTATTCCAAATGAAAAAAGAAGAAGATTCCAAGCCCAATAAAGAAGTTGATCGACGTTCTTTTTACATATTTCGATGTTTTAAGGATTACCATCAAGCCGCAACTCAGGATTGTAATTATTAAACTGAAAACTACAACAGACCTTATCGAATAGAGACAAATTTGTCTCCAGTCTAAAAATTCTTTCCCAAAGACATTGACCTCATTGATGGTCACCTGAAATGACTGCATCAGCTTCACCTGCTCGTCGGCAGCTGAATATAAATAATAGACATAGGCCAGCAGAATCAGAAACGTTGCAACAAGTACAATAAAAATTGCCGTAGTTATTTTATGGAATTTATCGGCTGAGTTCTTCACACGTGCTTATTGATTCGATCAGCGAAAATAGCGCATTTGCTCGAGAAAATGATCATAGAAAGGAGGGATTTGGAATTTGATCGTAGCCCATTACCACACGAAAATTCTCACTTAGGCAGTGGAATATTGATGAGAACGGTAGGGTGTTTTTTAAGTAAGACTGTTTTATTAATAAATCAATCTAAACACCAACGTCATGAACGCACTGAAAAAATCACACAAGAACATTAGCAAACTAATACTATCAGTTTTAACCCTGGTCACAACTAATACCTTAACTGCTCAGTACTACGAACCGGCAGTTATTATTACTGAAGAACTTCATTTACATCCGGTACAATTTGATCCGGGTTCTGGATATCTACAGGAAGTTGAGGAGTGGATAGCTTATGAAGAATTCAACAGCCATGAATCAAAACAAATGGATAAGAAGAGAATTCTGGAAATTGAGTCGCACATTCATCCGGGTGACCATGGATTTAACATTCTTGAAGTTGGTATTAAGGTCAACCGTCCGGGCAAAATTATTATCCGATTTATCAGTTTGGAAGGAGCGGGATTAGAGATTATTGCAGAAGGATGTGTATCGAGGGGAGAGCATTTCTTTGAGGTTCGAATTCATCCTGACTTAAGACATTATGCAATCGCGGTTCGAGCGAAGCGGGAATTCAAGTACAAGGAATTTGCGATGTAGCGTACATCATTATTTAGCGGAATAAAAAAACCTCACTCCCTAAAAGGAAATGAGGTTTTTAAAAAAGTGGCATCCTCATACTCTCCCACCCTCAAAAGGGCAGTACCATCTGCGCAAGTTGGCTTAACTTCTCTGTTCGGAATGGTAAGAGGTGGACCCAACCGCCATAGACACCGAAAATCTTGCGTTTAGCTAATTGGTTGATAGTTATTAGTTATCAGTTTTTGCTAAACTGCGAATGTCTTAAATTTTAGTCAAGCTGTTTATAATTAACTAATAACTAGCCAACTAATAACTTCTCTAACTAAAATGGATATTGATGAAGTAGTGAGTTAATGGTCATCCTCTCCGCCTGAGGCGGATTGGATATGATTATAAGTCTACGGGTAATTAGTATCACTCGGCTTTGATCTCTCAATCTTTACACCTGTGACCTATCACGTTGTCGTCTTCAACGACCCTTAAAAGATATCTCATCTTGAGGTAAGTTTCGTGCTTAGATGCTTTCAGCGCTTATCTCGTCCGAACGTAGCTACCCTGCGATGCAGCTGGCGCCACAACAGGTACACCAGAGGTT
>CAZCAD010000359.1:0-3967 GCA_964496525.1 uncultured Flavobacteriales bacterium
CCTATTTTCTCGGTGGCTAAAAAACAGGCTTGGATAACCGAATTTGCCACAAACGGTCTAACCCCAACATGAATTGCAAGCAAATCTCCTTTGACCCATGCCAAAGCGTTTTTCACGGACTGAAAACGATTTTCTCCACCGGCGACCACTTCGTGATCAATTTCAAAACTGCATTCTCTTTGGATTGTAGACCAACGATCGATTTCATCTTCAGGGAGGGTGACAATTATTTGAATGGAAGAATCGTACTCAAAGAATTTACGAATGCAGAGCGACAAAATCGGCTGACCGTTAATTTGTATAAATTGTTTTGGAAGATCGCCTTCCAAGCGATGCCCTCTACCTCCGGCAGATATGATAACTGATTTGGTCATCTTCAAACATTCTGATGACCGAAACTATCTGTCAGAGAATTAACATTGCATCCCCGTAAGAATAGAATCGATACTTTTTCTTGATTGCTTCTTTGTATGCCCTAAACATAAAGTCGTGCCCCGCAAAGGCTGACACCATCATTAATAAGGTTGATTGAGGCGTATGAAAATTTGTAATCATACAATCAGCAATCGAAAACTCATAGGGTGGAAAAATGAATTTATTTGTCCAGCCTGAATAAGGTTTTAACATTCCGTCAGTAGAAACGCTTGATTCCAGGGCCCGCATCGTAGTGGTACCAACGGCACAAATCTTTTTCTTGTTTTGTTTGGCTCTATTCACTGCGTCTGTAGTTGCCTGACTTACAGCAGCCTGTTCAGAATCCATTTTATGTTTGGTCAGGTCTTCAACCTCCACGTTTCTGAAAGTTCCCAGTCCAATGTGCAAGGTCAGTTCTGCAAAGTCAATTCCTTTAATCTCCAGACGTTTCAACAGCTCACGGCTAAAGTGTAATCCTGCGGTAGGTGCAGCAACAGCTCCCTCTTCTTTTGCATAAATAGTTTGATATCTTGACTCATCATCCGGAACGACATCACGCAAAGCCTTGATATATGGTGGAATCGGAGTTTCTCCCAATTCGGTTATTTTATCTTTAAACTCTTCATAAGTACCATCAAATAAAAAACGAATTGTCCGGCCTCTTGAGGTTGTGTTATCAATCACTTCTGCAACCAGGGAATCATCATTCGTAAAGTAAAGTTTATTTCCAATTCGAATTTTTCGAGCAGGATCAACCAACACATCCCACAATAAACTATCGCGGTTCAATTCTCTTAATAGAAATACTTCGATCCTTGCCCCTGTTTTTTCTTTATTTCCATAAAGACGTGCCGGAAAAACTTTGGTGTTATTCATCACCAGCACGTCTCCCTCCTCAAAATACCCAAGAATATCGCTGAATTTTTTGTGATCAATGTCTTCGGTTTCGCGATTTAAGACCATGAGATTAGCATCATCGCGATTATCGACCGGATGTTTAGCTATGAGCTTCTGAGGAAGATCATAATTAAACGCTGATAATTTCATTCCCAAGACAGTACGGTTTTAGTGGACGGCAAAGTTAATATTAATTAGTAGGCGACAAAGTAATTCAAGGGTAGATTACCTTCAAAATGAATAAAAAAAACCCTGACACTCGACCCCGGAACGCTTTGATAATATTAGCGTTCCAAAAAGCCTTCGGTCAGGGTATATTGATACCCAAAATTGAGTAATCTTAATCAATCTGCTCCAATTCAGACGTTTGTAATCAGCAAATTACATTGTAGAGCCTATTGATCAATTTCATACCTACACTTCAGATAACAACTTAGCATTTTCAACCATCTCGATAAAGTCAACTTTTTCTCTATCCGTGATTTTGACAGATTTCATACAGATGGCGATCACGTCATCATAACTGAAATTGCCAATGTATTTTGATTCTCTTAATATGAGCGAAAAGCCTGCAACCGCTGCCGAGAATTTATAGTCCTCAGAACAGCTGTCCCAATTTGTCGCAGATCCTTTAATCGCGACTTCTACTTTTCTGGATTTCGTTTGATCCGGTTTCTTGTATCTCAACCTGACGGTTACCAATTCGTCAGATTTGGCCGTTGAAGAGCTTTGGTATTTCAGGTTTGCCTTTTTGGCTTTGCCCGGAACAATCTCATAAATAGCCGTAACGGTATGCCCTGCACCTAATTCTCCCGCATCTTTTTTGTCATCAGCAAAATCCTCAGCATTCATGAGTCGATTTTCATAACCGATGAGTCTGTACTCGGCCACCAAGTTGGGATTAAATTCTACCTGGATTTTCACATCCTTTGCTATCGTAAAGAGCGTACCTGCTAAATTGGTAACAAGCACTCGATTGCTCTCACGAATGCCATCGATGTAGAAATAGTTTCCGTTTCCATGATCAGCGAGACTTTCCATCTTAGAATCCTTGTAGTTCCCCATTCCAAATCCAAGAATTGTCAGGTAAACACCTTTATCACGTTTTGCTTCGATCAAACGGGTCAATTCTCCGCCTGAAGATCTTCCGATATTGAAATCACCGTCAGTTGCCAAAATTACTCTGTTATTTCCTTCTTCAAGAAAATTATCCAGCGCTTGTTCGTAAGCCATTTCGATCCCTCCTTCACCATTTGTTGATCCACCCGACTCCAAATTGTCAATTGCAGCTTTAATTTTCTTACAAGAAGTCGATTCAAGAACCAATCTTTCATCTCCGGCATAAGTAACAATTGATACTCTGTCTTTGCCATTCAGCTTGTCTACCAATAGCTTGAAAGACTTTTTCAATAATGGCAGTTTATTCGGTTCATCCATTGATCCTGACACATCCAGTAAAAAAACCAGATTTGCCGGAGGAAGATCTTCGATCGGAACAGTATAGCCTTTGAGCCCGATATGCACCAATTGATTCTCGCTATTCCAAGGACACTCACCCAATTCGGTATAGATCGAAAAAACTTCATCTTTTTCAGGAATCGGATAATTATAATTGAAGTAGTTGATAAATTCCTCTGTTCGAACTGCGTCAACAGGTGGTTGATCACCCTGGGTAATCATTCTCCTGACGTTGGTATAGCTTGCGTTGTCCACATCAATGGAGAAAGTAGATAGAGGATTTACTCCCGGAGAAAGAAAATCATTCTCAGGTAAGTAATCATATTCTTCGGTGTTGAAATCACCGCCTGCAATCTCATCATAAAAAAGTTCTTCTGCTCCTTCTCCTCCCCAATCATCTGACTCGGCTGATTCGTAATACTCTTCAGCCGTATCATACAGGACGTTATTATCTGGAGTCGTTGTCGTGTCAACATTTTCCCGTCCATCACCCGCTCCGCAAGCGTGCAGAAATATGATGGCGGAGAAAATCGCCTTTGTTTTTATTAAATTATTTTTCATAGTTTGTTTGATGTTATATCCCACCTGCAATCGAAAGGTCACCCGCTACAGAAATTTTTATTTATTTTGGGTGACCTATCCCATTTTTGGGGATATATTGCATTAGACAGAAGTGATCAGCAAAGACAAAATATTAATTGAAACCATAGATAAGATTAGAACTCAGGACACAGAGACCCTGACGAATATCTATCAAGAAGTTTATCCGATGATTGAAAAATATATTATTGATAATAGCGGTTCGCGGGAAGATGCAAAGGACATCTTTCAAGATTCGATGTTTTTATTGATTAAAAAGGTAGAATCGGCTGAATTTGAATTGCGATCGAAGCTGAGCACATTTTTATATGGAATTGCGAAGAATCTGTGGCTAAAAAAATTAACGGGGAAAAAATTGGATGCCTCGGCTTATAAGGTAGAAACTGATTATAAGGACGAAGAAAATGATGATTTTCAGCTGCGTCGGGTACAAGTAGTAAAAGCAGCACTTGACCTCTTGGGAGAGCCCTGCAGGACAATTATCGTTGAGTTTTATTATTTCAGATTGAGTATGGAAGAAATAGCTGAAAAATTTCATTACGCGAATCCGGAAACTGCGAAAAATCAGAAATATAAGTGTCTGATGCGTTTGAAAAAA
>CAZCAD010000360.1:0-3956 GCA_964496525.1 uncultured Flavobacteriales bacterium
TGGTATTGACTTCAATATTTTCCAGGAAGTTTTTTCGGCTCCGGGCTTCATCACGAATAGCCCCGACCATTTCGTCGATAGAATCTAATCGAGTCGAAAAATGGAAATCACAATAATGACATTTTTGTTTACAGAAGGGAATATGCAAGTAGATTCCTGCCACCTATTCAAAATTGTAAAAATAATCGCTATCTTTTATCGGCGTACTCGGCTGCGGTTGGCGTTTTTAAATAGACTGATTTTAGGTCAATATACCGCATACTGTTGGTCCCAAAGTCACGAACGCGTGCATCCTGAAGCATCAGATCCTCGCCATACCAGAGAATGACAAAAGGTGCTTCTTGCATTAATATTTTTTCGGCCTCAACATACGCCAGATACGCCTCGGCTTCGGTACCGCAAGCAGCTCCCTGATCAAAGAATTTATCAAAATCCGCATTTCTAAATCTCGAACTGTTAACAAAAGATGGTTCGTTCCGGTCTTTTGGTACGGCTTTACCATACGCATTTTGTAAAAACGTTTCGGGATTCGGATAATCGCCCACCCAGGTTGCTCTAAAGATATCGGCTCTGCCATAGCCTTGATTCTCAATTAGCTGATCAAAATCAATTGCCTCAATATCAACATTAATATTCAAAACAGATCTTAATTGAGACTGAAGCTCCGATGCCACCAAATAGTATTGATTTCCAAATCGAAATTGCATTTCCAGGGAGGGAAACCCTTCTCCATTTGGATAGCCGGCTTCAGCCAGCAATGTCTTAGCTAATTCAGGATTGTAAACATATGACACATCTTCAATTCCCTCAAAATCGTAATCCTTAAAAACTCTGGGAAGTGGTGGTGTAATTCCAAATTTGCCAATTTCATAAGCCTGATTTTTCAAAATCTTTTCAACCAATTTTTTTCGATTAATTGCGTGATTGATCGCTCGTCTGACCTTTATGTTCTTCAGCACCGGAGTTTCCATGTTAAACTCCAGATAAGTAGTTGAAAGTTGAGGAGCTGAAATCAGGATGTATTTGGGCGGTTTACTTTCAAAATCTGAAATTCGTTCCTCCAGTACTTCGGAAATTTTTGAAATCGGAACTCCCGGTATATAGGACAATCCTCCTGCCCAAAACTGATCCATTTGATCTTCACTTTGTTCGTAGTATTTATATACAACAGAATCCAGATAGGGCAATTTGTCTCCTTCCTCGGTTTTCCCATAATATTTTGAGTATTTCGTCAAGACAACTTTTTCAGAAGAAGAAGCTTCCTTGTCATAAATAAAAGGGCCCGTACCCACAGGAAAATAAGTTCCGGAATAATTCATGGATTCCTCAGGAATAATTGAGCCGAAAATAGTCGCCATTTTCAGAATAAAAACTGCAGACGGTTCCTTTATTGCAATATTTACGGTATTTCCTTCAATTGTGATTCCTTCAATATCTTCCGCTTTACCATCGTAGTACTCATCACCTCCGACAATGGTGTTTTTGAATACAACATAAGCCATATTTGTAATATCCTTTGTATAGATTGTTCGGAACGAATATTTTACGTCTTCCGGAGTCAATTTTCTTCCTTCACCACCCTCGAAACAATCGTTGTCATGAAAATAGATGTCATCACGTATAATAAAACTATAAGTCAAGCCATCCTCTGAAACTGAATACTCTTCTGCGATTGTTGGCACGATCTCAAGAGTGAGGGGATCGTACTCCACAAGTCCTTCGTAAATTTGATTGCAAATCGTCGCCGTTTCGAGTTTTATTATCTGTACAATCGGAATTGGAGTAAAGTAACTTCCAATGGGCATATTAAAGGTTCCTCCATAAATAGATTCGTCTTCAACAACCTGATCTTCGTCTTGATCTCCAGAACCGCCACAATTGATTAGAATTAAGCTTGCTGAAAATAGCAAAATTTGGTTCAAAATCTTCATAAATATGGCGCTAGATTAATGGACTTTTTTTTCATCAAATCCAAATATAACTCAATTTTTAGTAATTGTTTACTTATTGCAATTTTTATGTAGACGGTCTCAAGTTTTGACGGTAGAAAAAAAGTGGTTTTAATCTTGGTTATGTTGAAAGTTAGTTTTAATATTGCAGTTATTATTAACGCCAATCGGTGTGTTTATGGGGTTTATGATGTTGAAAAACAATCTCTTACTGTTGATTATTTTTCTAGGTGGAAGCTATATTTCTTATGCGGATTTATCCGTTGAGGGACACTATCAGGGAAAAAATCTATTTGTCCAAAATCCAGAGGATGAGGACGGTTTCGGATTTTGCGTGACGAGAGCTACAGTTAACGGTGATCCAATCGCGGATGGAATTCAGTCAAGTGCCTTCGAAATTGATTTTACTGCGTTCAGTATTAAGATCGGTGATCCGGTTTTCATCGTGCTGGATCATGGAATCGGATGTAAGCCTAAAATTCTTAATCCCGAAGTGCTTTTGCCAAAGAGTACATTTGTTGTGGATGAAATCAAGTGCACCCCTCAAGGCAGGTTGACTTGGACTACTACGGGTGAGTCGGGCAAACTTCCGTATATTATTGAACACTACAGATGGAATAAGTGGGTTACAGTAGGTGAGGTTGATGGAAAAGGAACAGGAGCTAAAAACTCTTACGAATTTAATGTCACGCCACATTCGGGTGAAAATAAGGTTAGGGTTGCGCAAACAGACCACACAGGTAAAAAGAAACCTTCCCAGGCTGTGACCTTTACTAATTCAAGTATCAAAGAGCCCATTTTAACACCGAAGAAGGTGAAAAAAGAAATTAAGTTTTCTGCCGACGGAGCACCGGTAGAAACAAAGTATGAGATATACGATGCGTACGGAAATATTGTGAAGAAAGGAGTGGGATCTCAAGTTGACTGTACCAACCTCAAGAAGGGGGCGTATTACATCAACTATGACAATAAGAACGAGAAGTTCATTAAAACCTAGTACTTAAAAGAGTTATATTTATACCCTGTTCACCTAAGGCGGACAGGGTTTTTTTTATTAGACATTATAACAAAAAAATGAAACTAGAGCACATTGGTATAGCGGTGAAAGACATTGATGTGTCGAATCAATTGTTCAAAGATATTTTTGATCAGGAGCATTACAAGATTGAAGAGGTAAAATCTGAAGGTGTAAAAACTTCTTTTTTTCGCATTGGCGAATCGAAGGTTGAATTGCTGGAAGCCACAGATCCGGATAGCCCGATTGCCAAATTCATTGAAAAACGTGGAGAGGGAATTCATCATCTTGCCTTTGAGGTTGACAACGTAGAAGTTGAAATTCAACGGCTAAACGATTTGGGGTATCAACTAATTCATTCGGAAGCAAAGGATGGTGCCGATAACAAGCGAATTGCATTTCTTCATCCCAAGTCAACGAACGGTGTGTTAATAGAACTTTGTCAGGAAAAATAGTGTAAGAACAGGTTCTGGTACTCTAAACACTAAGCCCTCAATACAATTCTAAAGGTCGTGCCCACATTCAATTCTGATTTGTGTACGAATACTTTCCCTTTGTGAAATTCTTCTACTATTCTTTTGACCAATGTAAGCCCTAATCCCCAACCCCGTTTTTTAGTTGTAAATCCCGGTTGAAAGACTTGTTTCAGCTTATTGGAGGCGATTCCTTTTCCGTCATCTTCAATGTCAATTATAATTGAGTCTTCTTTGCGTTTAAGACGAATATTAATTGTTCCTTTTCCGTCCATGGCATCGACGGCATTTTTTGAAATGTTCTCTATTACCCATTCCATTAAAGATGCATTTATCGGTGCTATTATCATCGGATCTTCTGTCTCAAAGTTGATCGTGATCTTGTCTGAAATTCGCTTGCGCAGATAGTCGATTGATTCTGTTAAAACATCCGATACATTTCCCTCTTCTAAGATTGCACCAGAGCCAATCTTCGAAAATCGATTGGTAACCCTGGTCAGTCGATCAATGTCCGTGTTA
>CAZCAD010000361.1:0-3954 GCA_964496525.1 uncultured Flavobacteriales bacterium
CAAAATAGACTGTCAAACCGGTTAAGTTGGTTCCTGTGTTCATGATTGGAATATCGGTGATATCATCAATTTGAACAGGATCATCCTCTTTTCCTTTGTCAACTTCAGTGGATCCTTTTGAAAGGGTGTCCTCTATCTGAGCTTCGGTGTGATTTGGATCAATCGGAATTTTAACGACCTCCCAATTGATATCATTGATGTTTGTTGAATCAATAGGACATCCTTGGTTATAAACCGATCCGGCAACTTCGGGGCATTTATCAACTGCATTTGTGATGCCGTCGCCATCATTATCCAGACAGCATCCTTGATTTTCGAATGGGCAACCGTTGTTCAGTTCAATCCCCGGAACATCCGGACATCTGTCAGCCAAATCGATCACGCCATCTTTATCTCTGTCAGGACATCCGTAGTGCACGGCTAATCCGAAGTCGTCCGGACAGCGGTCGTTGACATCTATTACGCCATCCTTATCGCGGTCAGGGCATCCTTTAGTTCTATCTTCTCCTGCGTCATAAATGCAATGATCAATCAAATCAATCAAGCCATCTCCATCCGTGTCAGGACATCCTTTATACTTCCATGGTCCCGGATCATCGGGACAACGATCGACGCGGTCTGAAACCTTGTCTAAATCTCTATCCTTAGGAATCTTGTGTCGAATTCCCAGGCTGATGCCCGCATAGATGCTTCCATCATAAATTCTTCTTTTTCCGAAAAAGTACGTTAAGTTATGATTGCCCAGAAAAATATTAATGTTACCCCAGGTTACTCTGCCTGTCAGGCCCAGATTGAACTGCCCATTTCGTTTTACGGTTACCGGTGTCATGATTGCCCATTTCTTAGCTTCATAACGTGGTGTAATTGAATGTGTGGTTGGATTGTAAACACGGCTGCCGTCGCCAGGAATGTTTACAGGGATTGATCCCGAGTAAGCTGCATAAAATCCTTTCCAAATATGATAATCGACCTGAATGTTTAGCGAAGTCGGAAGACTCATATTAAATGTCTCCTTATTCGAACCGGATTTTGTGGAAGTAACATCCCCTGCAACATTGTTATTCAAATAATTGAACGGATCATTGGTAAGAGAAATACCATTCGCAATCTGTTGTCCGTCAACCGAAACACCTGTTGTAGCCGTGGCGAAATCAAAGCTATTCGTGTCCTTGAAAAACTTTACTCTTCCTACATCAACCAGGGAAACGCCAATTTTTAGTTTGTAGCGATTGACGTCATATCTATCGATATTCTTTTTACCGTCCATATCGTAAGTGTACGAATCGAATTCGGGGCGAAACTCATAGACAACGCCCAAATCCAATCCGATTCCCGAATTTCTATTGTCGAGTGATTGATCATTGTTGGCAACGCCATATTTGATGTCATCTGAAATTAAGGTCAATTGAGCACCGTTGGCGGCATCAAACTCCATCGTTCCTTCCTTGCTGTAAAAAGCAGCACCATTGGCCCCATTAATTATTTTTAAAGCTCCGCCCGCTTTCAGGTAATGCTGGTCATCCTCCTTTAGTATTCTTCCGTAATACCAATTATGAGAAAAGTACGAAAAGCGTTGTATCATCAGCCGTTTATAGTCAAATGGCGTTCCGAACACAGGATTTTCATTAAAATTCTCAAATTCTGCTTCGCTGAATTCAGCCGGTAAGCCATCAATCAGTCTATAGTTATTAAAAGACATTGAATAACCCACAGAATTTTTGTGATTGATTTCGAACATTCCGTTAACGATGTCCATTTTAATGTGTCGTGAACGATACCCTCTAAGCATGTGATCTCTGTACGCATCTTGTTGATTATTAACGAATCCTGCGAAGATGTTGAAATTCGTAGCGTTATAGTTGTTAGATCCCTGGTAGGATACTGATGATCCGATAAAATACTTGTATCGATTGTCAACTATCTCTGCGGGTTGAATACCAACAGCCGTCATTCCGGAATAGTTGTCCAGGTGATATCCGGTATAAAATTCTTGCGACCAACCCATCTTAGCTATACCTAGCAGGCAGAAAGTTATGATACTCAGGACGATTTTTTTCATTTAGATAATTTTAGCCCCTGATTATATTATTCAGGGGTTAGTTCTTAATATACAAGTGTCGATAATTTGGGGAGTAACCCCTATCGACGTCATTAAACGTGGAGAGCGAGGTCTTTATTATAATTCTTGCCCAGATTGACATCGTGAAGATATACTTTTGAATTATTGATTTGATGAATTTTTAAATAACAGCAATGCATCCATTAAGAACTCATTAAAAAATTCAAAAGTTGTTTCCGGTTAGGGATAGCAGCGGTATCCTTTTCTTCAGAAAAGATTTAGCGAATAGCCCGACCTGACCGGATCCGCCTTAGGCGGAGAGAGTCAGGGGAGCCGCCAAATATTTATTGTTCAACAATTCCCCAATTCAAGAAATCAACAACTCAAAAATCCAACAATTCAAAAATTCAACAAATCTTACCTGTGACATTTGAAATAACTGAATGGTTCCTGACAGGAATTACATTGATAGAGCGATTGGCATGGAACAGAGCCAAAGTCTGAGATCACCTTTGAATCGGCGGATAGGCAAACAGGACATTGAACTACGCTGTTATCAAGAGTGGGAGGGGAGATTCCATCTTTCATTAATTTAGCCTTCGTTTCATCAGAAAGCCAGTCAGTTGACCAGGCAGGGGCCAGTTGAGTGGTTATTTCAACATCCTTGAATCCGTTGTCACTCAATTTCTCAAGAATCAAGGATTCAAAAAACTGTTTAGCAGGGCAGGCTGTATAAGTTGGAGTGATTGTAACTGTGATGTGCCCGGATTCATTTTGCTCAATATTTCGAATGACTCCGAGCTCAACGAGATTGATAACAGGGATTTCCGGATCAGGGACTTCTTCAAGCAAGACCCATAATTCTTTATCGGCCCCGGTTTTTACCATTTTGCATCAGGATAGGCCCGAGGTAGAAATTGCATGATACTCAACAAATTACCGATGTACTCGCTGTGAAAGCCGTCTCGATAATCCCTCATTGAAAGTGGCTCAACTTCAGTTCGTTTTACATTGCATTCTGCAAAGCAGGCTTTTATGTTAGCGTCCCAAACAGTTTTGATTTGATCGCAATCTTTATAAAATTCTTTGTCCAGATCATCCCAATTGAAGATTTCATCGACATACTTCATTAAATGATCTATGGCTTCCTGCAAACGCTTGTTACTTTCCTCAGTTCCAAGACCGAGTCGTAGCATCCAATCCTTTGAACGAATATAGCTGTAACGAACTTCCTTTAGTACTTTGGTTGCGAGCGCGGCCACATCAGAATTTTTAGAAGATTCAAATTGTTTGAAGGCTTCTTGTACATATACATCATGTAAATATTGTCTGGCAATAGTCCAGGCAAAATCTTCATTTGGTTGTTCAACCAACTTAATATTATAGAACTCCCGCTCGTTTCTATTAAATACGTATTCATCCGGAGTGAACTTATCACCTTCGAGTTTTGCAACAATTTTGTAAAGTTCTTCAGCTCGTCCAAATAAATCCAGTGAAATATTGGATTGAGCAATATCCTCCTCAAGAAAAGGGCCGTGGCTACATAATTCTGCAAGTCGTTGCCCAAGAATTAAGGAGGTATCTGCCATTCTTAGTAGGAAGCGGGACTCTTTATTTTCGACGGTAATCTTCATGAATCAGATATGTTTAACGTCGTCGGGGATGTCATAGAAAGTCGCATGGCGATACGGTTTGTCTTCATTTGGATCGAAAAATGCTTCAGCCTCGTCCAGTGGAACGGAAATGATCTCCTCTGTTGGGACAACCCAAAGTTCTCTCCCTTCACCTCGGCGCGTGTATAAATCTCTTGCGTTTTGAAGCGCCATTTTCTTATCATAACCATGACAGTTTCCAACATGCTTAAAAGGCAGTCCCGATTTTTTTTGAACAAATAC
>CAZCAD010000362.1:0-3936 GCA_964496525.1 uncultured Flavobacteriales bacterium
CGTCAGTTCATTGTTCGAGCTAACCCCTAATCCTGCCAACTTAATAAAATCTTCAAAATTCCCTGAAACAGTAGGAATCCTGGTCAAATCAACCTTTGGCAGAGGCTCAATGTTTCGTTTGACGTGATAGTTTATCTCAATTACATCGAAAGACTTCTCGATTAGCATAATACTGCCAACATCTACATCTCTGTCAGTAACATCCACATCCATCTTAACCGTCGAGTGATTGGAAAACTTAATTCGTAAAGTATAACTACGATCTTGAATAACTTCAATAGCAAAATAGCCATTTTCGGAGGTATAATATGTTTCCTCCAAACCGGCAATACGAATAGTCGCATCCTTTAGGTTCTCCTCGCTATCGTTAATAACCTTCCCCTTGATCATGACGGTTTGCCCGATCAACGTTGATGTAAGCACTAACAATATGGCTAATAGTAACTGTTTCAAAAGAGGCTCAAAAGTACGCATTCATTCAGGAATGAAAACGGTCATAAATTGAATATATTTCACTAAAACTGACGAAGATTCACTGCTTTACTTACCACATTTTCTAACATTCCCACACCTGCAATTGTTAATATTCTGTTGAATTCTCCTTGCTAATCCGGCTAAAAACCTCGTATTTTTGTCTCGCTATTGGTTAATTTTACCATTGGTAGCAACAACAACCAATAATTTCGAAGATGGCAGAGAAAGCGGTCAAGTACACTGAGGATGACATTAGATCTCTTGATTGGAAGGAGCATATACGAATGCGTCCGGGCATGTACATTGGTAAACTGGGGGATGGATCGGCGCCGGATGATGGAATCTATGTGCTGGTAAAAGAGATAATGGATAACTGCGTTGATGAGTTCGTCATGGGAAATGGCAAGCGGATTGACGTCAAGATTAAAGACGGTGTTGCTTCCATTCGTGATTTTGGTCGTGGAATTCCGTTGGGCAAGGTGATCGATTGTGTATCGAAAATAAATACGGGCGGTAAGTACGACTCCAAAGCCTTTAAAAAGTCAGTGGGCCTGAATGGAGTAGGAACGAAGGCCGTTAATGCCCTCAGTGATAATTTCCTGGTGTTTTCGGCGCGAGACGGAGAACTGAAGCAGGCGACGTTCAAAAAAGGAGAGTTAGTCACCGATGAGAAAGTTGTCAAGACTGAAGAGAAGGATGGTACCTACATTGAATTTGTTCCCGATCGTTCAGTTTTTAAAAAGTACAAATTTCGCACACCGTATCTAGAGAAATTATTCTGGAACTATTGTTACTTAAATCGTGGCTTATCAATTTATTATAACGGCCAGAAGTATATGTCCGAAAATGGTCTTAAAGACTTATTGGAAGACAATATGGAGAGCGATCCGCTCTATCCGATTATTCACCTCGAAGGAAAGGACATTGAAGTAGCGTTTACACACATACGTGGATACGGAGAAGCCTATTATGCATTCGTTAATGGTCAGCACACAACACAAGGAGGAACACACTTATCAGAGTTTAGAGCTGCGGTTGCCAAGGTAATTAAGGAGTTTTACGGAAAGAATTACGATGCCCAGGACATTCGTCAGTCAATTGCCGCAGCAATTTCAGTAAAAGTAATTGAACCTATTTTTGAATCTCAAACGAAGACAAAACTTGGATCCCTGGAAATTGAGCAGGGAGGAAAATCCATGCGCGCATTTATCAATGATTTCCTCAAGGAAAAGCTTGATAATTTTCTGCACAGGAACCCCGAGCTTGCTGAAGTCCTGGAACAAAAAATCAAACAGTCAGAGAAAGAGCGGAAAGAACTGTCCGGCATCAGGAAGTTGGCCAGAGAACGAGCAAAAAAAGCATCTCTGCACAATAAAAAACTTCGCGATTGTCGTATCCATTTAAACGAAAGCAGTAAGGATCGAAGAGAAGAAACAACCATATTTATCACCGAGGGTGACTCAGCAAGTGGTTCGATTACAAAATCCAGAGACGTCAATACCCAGGCCGTTTTTAGCTTAAGAGGAAAGCCCCTTAATTCTTATGGACTAACCAAGAAGGTTGTTTATGAAAATGAGGAATTCAATTTGCTACAGGCCGCTCTAAACATCGAAGAAAACATTGAGGACCTCAGATATAATCAGGTCGTAATCGCAACAGATGCCGATGTCGATGGAATGCACATTCGTCTGTTGCTGCTGACCTTCTTTCTACAGTTTTTTCCTGATTTGGTGCGAAAAGGTCATGTTTACATTTTGCAGACTCCGCTTTTCAGAGTTCGTAATAAAAAGGACACTTACTATTGCTATACGGAAGAAGAGCGACTGGATGCGATGAAAGCTTGTGGCAAGAATCCGGAAATAACACGATTCAAAGGCTTGGGCGAAATCTCTCCTGATGAATTTAAAAACTTTATTGGTGAAGATATTCGGCTCGATCCTGTTCTTATCGGAAAAGACATGAAGATCGAGGATGTACTTGAATTCTACATGGGCAAAAACACGCCGGATAGACAAGAGTTTATCATTGATAACCTTCGGGCAGAAGAAACAGTTCAATAGACAATCTACGCATTTAAAGGATCATTTTATTATAGCTCAGGAGATTTACTAAATTTAGACTATGCTTAGGTTTAAACCCACGATCCATATCATAGCATTGCCGGTATTATTAGCATCCACAATTTCACATTCTCAGGAGGATACAACTAATACAGGGGGTTCTGATACCACTTCTGTTCAAGAAAAACCCTCCATGGCAGAAAATGAGGGGATTGTTAGGTTCTTGGTTGATGTGGATAACGGGTATTTCGAGGTCCTGATAAATGATACATTGTTTCTTCGCCGGTATAAGGATACACTCCCTGAAGGAACCTATGAA
Source organism: uncultured Flavobacteriales bacterium (assembly GCA_964496525.1). GTDB lineage: Bacteria > Bacteroidota > Bacteroidia > Flavobacteriales_D > Crocinitomicaceae > JAKSBJ01. The sequence continues at coordinate 2,854 of CAZCAD010000362.1, forward strand.
GCAAAGGTATGGTCCCCGGGATATGTTACCAACCCAATCGAATTCACGATTGAAAGGGGGAAAGTAACTGACAAGTTTGTGAATATGGTCTATACCAATGACAAACAAGACTTCGAAAGAAAATATAAGGCTTATCGATTGAAATTCCACAAAAGCTTTACAGTTCCGGCCTCAATCGCTTTAGCGAGTTCTCTTTTTACAGGATTTAGCATGATGAAAGCTTATGACATACGCAAAAAAGCAGATATTGAAATCGCTCTTTACGGGCAGTCACCCGATGCTTCGCAGGTCGCCCAAATAAAATTGAATGTTGCCGATCTAAACAAAAAGTACAATATATATCGCACTTGCTTTTACGTTAGTTCAGGGCTGTCCGTATTGATGTGGGTGACAACTGCTATCACATATCAACGATTTAAAAACAATAACGAAGAACCAACTTTTAACCCATCAAGCCCATGGCGAGACAAGTTTTCAATGACTGTCACTCCCTTTGGCTGTAGTATGGTATTAAAGATTTAGTGAGAAAAGAATTTGTCATATTGCTGTTTTTGCCGTTTATCATGGTTTCTTGCTTTAAAAAGCTGGATGGCATTGATAATTTGAACACGAATATTTACGATCCTGACTATGCCGGTGATGCCTGGTTTGAATTGACAAATGCCTTTGAGTTTGTAGATGTCCTGGGCAATACTAAAGTTAAGATTGAGGCACTGATCCCATCTGACGCGACTCCCGGATTAAAACCATCAAATTTCTATTATTCTTGTGTTGTAAATTCGGTAGACCTAGGCGTCCCTTACGTATCAATAGAAGAGGAGGAGCACTACGAAATTGTAATCATTGTTGATCCGGATATTTCAGATAACTACGCGGTAACTCTTGGTGTATGGATCGAGGATGACCAAAAAGCCATTAATCATTTTACCGAAACGATTTTGGTTCCCTAACCATCCAACTTCCAGCTTCCAGCGTCCAGCTTCCAGCGTCCAACACCCAACACCCAACACCCAACACCCAACACCCAGCACCCAACACCCAACACCCAACGTCCAGCGTCCAGCTTCCAGCTTCCAGCGTCCA
>CAZCAD010000363.1:0-3900 GCA_964496525.1 uncultured Flavobacteriales bacterium
TCGTTTTCCCACAATGGATAGGAACCCCATGGGATTATAACGGTTACACCAACGTTCCGGGAAAAGACAAACTAATTGCCTGCGGTTATTTCGTCTCTACCCCATTGAAGCATATGGGATTTAATTGGAATCGCTATGAGCTGGCTAAAATGTATTCCAAACAAATGGTTGAAACCACCTGCTCAGACATTGTTCACTACACTTACAAAATGGAGATGATTATCAATTTAAAGAAACAAGGGGACAATTTATATTTCGTCGGTCTTGATAATCACATCGGAATGTTGCTGAAAGTTGATGACCGATTGTGGTTTGTACATTCCAACTATATAGGAAGTGTTGGTCCGGTAAAAGAAATCGCCACTCTTAGCTATGCATTGGATGCCAGTGAAAATTACTGGCTCGGCACATTTCTTAATGATGATAATATAGTAAGGTGGTTGAAGGGAACTTACATTCCTACTCCAAGAGATTAGGCCTGGGTTGATGTTGGGAGATGACGTTGGAAGCTTGAAGCTGGAAGCTGGAAGCTGGGAGATGACGCTGAATGCTGGACGATGGAAGCTGGAAGCTGGTATAACCGGGATGGGCTATAAAAAAGTTCAACCTTGGGTATTTAGATTCTACTATCTAAACCTTCAAACTCAGGATACAAGGATAACGATCGTCGATCTAAAAACTTAAAATACGTCCTGAAAAATATTACTACTGCACGGCACTAGTCGCTTGACCGGCATTGACTTTAAGCGAGATAAAGACGTTTGACGTTACATCTTCGCCACCATCTTTGGCAGCTGTCCAATCCATATTTTTGATTGCCTCAATGAAATGAGCCTGATCTGCCTCAGTCATCGACCCGTCTTGATAAAACACTTTTTTTATGGTGCCGTCGCATTTCACGATTACCTTAAACACAGCATGAGCGAAGGTTGAAGTTCCATACCCATCAGGCAGGTTCGATTGGAAATGCTCATTTGCATTTGCTGCGGTTGCCTTCACATCCGGAAGAGCTATCGGTAATTGATTACATGGAGTCTCAGTCCCCTGAGTGAAGGCTGTAACTGAGATCATTAAAATTAATCCGCTTAACAAGGTTTTCATTGTACTTTCTATTTAGAATATTAGACGAACGAAAAGGTAAATCGTTGTCTGATTTTTCAAAGATAGTGCATTTTTTGTGAGATTTTTAATATCTGCTGTCTATTATGACGCTCTAAATAGCTGTATCACACAGTAGCGCGGAGAAAAACAGCGTTTCATTAAGGAGGTTGTCATTGATTAAAGATCGGCTTAGGGATTGAATGGCTTGTCTGAGCTCACCTGACGCTTGCGGTGAGGGAGCGAGTAATGAAAGCCCTGCCTGACCGGTTTACCTGCCGAGGGTCGGGCCCCTATTCAAAGCCAATCAGGCAAGAAATTGGCTTATGATCCGAAAAATGGACAGCGTGAGTTTTATAGGCTGTTGAGAGAATATCTTCATCATGAAAGATGTAATCGATGCGGTTCGAAGGCATTTTACCCTGATAGGTCGACCCAAAACCATTTCCTGATATCATAAAAGCATCTTCCAAACGACTCCCAAATTGGCGGTAACTGTACGATATGGGCGTATCATTCAGGTCAACACAGATAACCACCGGATACGGTGACCGATCAATTTCCTTCACTACTTTTTCGACTTGGACGGCTCGTTTTTGAAAGGCAATTTTCAAACGATCATAAATCTTCGTTCCTTCTTCGCCGTCCTTCATATATTTACCTGCTCCACCTCCACCAAAGAAATCATAGTCTTTGTTTTGAAATCTTATTGAGCCCAAGTGACCATTAAACACACGAATAATGTGACCATTGATATCAATATCGCTGTAGATGCAAAAATTATTCGGGTCATTATCAAATGCAATTTCTCCCATACCGACAATCGGGAATTTTGAGAATGTTACCGTTCCGAAATAACGCTGGAACGCCATGTCGTGCGTATAATGTTCGTGGTAATACGGGACATCCAGAAACTCTATGAGGGTGTCTCGAGTTACAAAATCCTTAGTGCCCTCATGATGAAAAAACTCCTGAAAACAGATAATCGCCGGATCTTCTTTTTCGAGAAATTGGAAAATGCGGTTTCTGTTGTCAAGTCGATTATCCAAATCAAAAAAGTCAAAGACATGAACATTATAGGACATGATTTTGACCGGTTCTTCAATTTTAGGCTCTGAAACGGTTATAACAAAATAATGCCTTAAATGATTGGCACCGAGCAATATTGTTCCTATGGATATTAATGCGAACCACTTTTTAACGAATAGCCACAGAACCGCAAAGATTATTGATGCAAGGAGAAGGTAGGGATAAGCTAAACCTAAGAAAGCCGGGAAGGCGAAGTCATTTGGTGAAACATGCGTACCTAAATAGGCACCCATAAGCGCCAGGGAAGTTAGAATATTTAGCCAAAGAAAGGCAGACCGCAAATAAGTGCGCCATTTATTTTTTCCTTTTACTCTCATTAAAAAGTATATCCTTTTCTTCCTGGGTCAAACCTTCGTAACCTTTTTTAGAAATCTTCTCCAGAATACCGTCAATTCGCTTTTGGTGGGCCTTTGAAGCGTAATTATACTCTTCATCAGTCATTTTTCTCGCGGTACTACTTTCATGAACCTTCACCTTGGGCTTCCTCTTGAAAGAGGGCCATTTAAACTTGGCCAGCCATCGCTCAAATCGATTCATGAAGTTTTTTTGTGAATTTATATTAATTATCGATAGGGCACCAAAAATTGCCCCACCTATGTGAGCAAAATGGGCCACATTATCTTTTGGATCCTCGTTCATTATTCCTCTAAAGTCACCTAGAATAAACAGGATAAAAAAGACGAATATTGGAATTCCGATTGGTATGAAAATAAGCTGGACTTTCAGTGTCGGACGATGAATAACAAGGGCCGTAAAAATGGCATATATGCAGCCGGATGCTCCAAGTACAACTCCTGCCGGTGCATCGGCATAGATTGGAAAACTGTAAAAAGCGATGACATGAATGAGATAAGCGGCTATCCCTCCCAGAATATATGTTTGCAACAATCGCTTTTCTCCAAAAAAATGAACGAACATTCTTCCTGCAAAGAATAACATGATCATATTGAATAACAGATGCACGAATCCGGCATGTGTAAAAAGTTGTGTGACAAGCGTCCAGGGTCTGTACACAAGCTCAGCCGGATCTACCGGCGCAGCCAGATATAGCTGTACCGTTTCTCCAAATAATCGAATTTGGAACAGTGCCCCAACAAAGAAGAAAAGTCCAATAAGTAATGCTACACCAAGGTTTACGGCAATCAGTTTCCCGATCATTCCGGACTCACGCACCGTCCTTTTAAGATATGCCAATACGTTCTCCTCGCCCATTAATAAAATTTTGACTTGTTTTTTTGCCAGATCTTAATCATGATATAAGCAAACAGCATTCCTCCGAGGTGAGCAAAATGCGCGACTCCCTGCATGGTGCCGGAGAAACCGGAATACAGCGCAAATCCTCCAAGTATTATTGCCATCCACTTGGCCTTAATAGGAATAGGAGGAAACAGGAGCATAAATTCGGTGTTGGGAAAAAGCAATGCAAAAGCCATCAATACACCGTACAATGCGCCGGATGCGCCAACCTCGGGTCGAACATAGACCTTTGCCAGTTCATCCAATTGGTGGAGTGTCAAACCGGCAGAATTGATTATTTCTCTCGAGTATTCGAATCCACCACCACTTGTCATGTTTGTAATGTGGACGTTCAATTCTGCTGCCGGAAAGATACTTTCGGCCAGTTGATAGACCTCGTAACAATGCACACCCATTGAACAGAGAGATGCTCCGATTCCGCAAACAAAATAAAAAATCAAATAACGCTTCGCCCCC
>CAZCAD010000364.1:0-3883 GCA_964496525.1 uncultured Flavobacteriales bacterium
GAAGAAGTATATGGAAAACTCTGAAAACCGTACAGGAACCAATGTAATAAACAATTTGACAGCGTTAAAATTTTTCTAAATAGCTATGCTATTCAGAAAAATTTATGCCTTGCATCTTGCTCATTACATTGGTTTCTTGAAAGAAAGGAGTTATTAGAGGTCCCCTTAGGAAAAAAGGATAAATTTGATCCGTGATCAATACGGTGATGATATTGTAATGAAAACACATCTCCTCGGTAATAGCAATTCAGTTTTTAATCATTTTATTGCAGAAATACGCGATAAAAAAATTCAATCTGACCCGCTGCGGTTTCGAAGAAATATGGAACGCATCGGAGAAATTATGTCCTATGAGTTAAGTAAAACGCTGGATTATGGAATGACAATGGTTGAAACTCCCCTTGGAACAAAGGAAATGTCGGTATTGAGAGAACAGCCGGTTATTGCCTCTATCCTTCGAGCCGGTCTCTCAATGCACAACGGTGTTCTAAATGTTTTCGATCGAGCTGAAAATGCCTTCATTTCTGCCTATCGTAGAAATATTTCTCCTGATAAATTTGATATTCAAGTTGAGTATTTGGCCTGTCCGGATTTGAATAATAAAACACTGATTTTGGTTGATCCAATGCTCGCTACCGGAAGATCGATGGTAATGGTTTACAAAGCAATCCAAAAAAATGGCATCCCCGCCAAAGTTCATGTAATCAGTGCCATAGCTAGTAGAGCCGGTATGGAACACGTTCAGAAACATCTACCCGACAAAGCAGAACTCTGGTTAGGTGCTCTGGATGAAGAACTGGACGCAAAATCCTATATCATTCCAGGATTAGGGGATGCGGGCGATCTTGCCTACGGCCTGAAAATGTAAACATGAACATGACGTTGATTATAACAGGATTCGGGCTGGGGACATTTAAATTCATGTTTGCCCATTGGGCCGTTTATGGAATCGGAAAGTTAGACAGCTATGAAATGTCTTTTCTTGAAATCTTTATTTCAGTAGAAGCCGGAGCACTGACCGGCATGACCGTTTTTTATTGGTTTAGCGGATTGATCATGAGAGCAATATCGAATCGCAGAATGGAAAAGCACGACGCTGCCGTAGCTGCCGGTAAAATCCCTAAAAGAAAAAAGATCTTTACTAAAGTGAATAAGACAATCGTATGGGTCAGAAGAAAAATTGGAATCTACGGAGTGACATTTATCGCTCCGTTAGTGATGTCCATACCCATTGGATCGATCGTTTGTGCTAAGTTTTATGGAAACAAAAAATTGACTTTTCCGCTGATGGTCATGTTTACGCTGATCTACAGTTTTATCATGTGCCTCTGGATTAAATTTGAATGACTGAGGTCAAACACATATTTTTTGATCTCGATCATACACTCTGGGATTTCAATCGAAATTCCGCGGAAACGCTAACTGAACTGTACGAACAATACAAGCTCGGTGATTACATCGAAAGTGCCGAAACATTCGTTGAAAATTATCAACGAATAAATTCCCTGTTTTGGAAAATGTATCGAGAGGGAAGTATTAAAAAGGCCAAGCTGAGATACATTCGTTTTATGGAGACTTTTGAACTTTTCGGAATGCAAACTGATCAGAAATATGTCGAAAAATTTGCGACTGACTATTTGACGATTTGTCCGTTGAAAACGAATGTATTTCCAGATGCCATTGATACATTACGACATCTTAGAAATAGGTATCCTTTGCACATAATTACGAATGGATTTAAAGAAGTTCAAGCGATTAAAATGTCCTCTTCGGGATTGGATGAATTCTTTGATATCGTTCTTTGTTCTGAAGATGTGGGAGTGAACAAACCAAATCCCAAAGTCTTTGAACTAGCCTTAGAATTGGCAAACGCCAAAAACACTGAATCCGTGATGATCGGAGACAACTACGATGCTGACATAGTCGGAGCCGAAAACGTAGGAATGAAAACCATCTTTTTTAATCCGACCCACACGATAGTCGATTCAAATACAAAGCAAATCTATCAGCTAAGTGAATTGATCGAAATATTCGGTCAAACCTAGCTTTAAGCTCTTATTTAGAATCATTCTAAATTAGAGTTTTGACCCCTTCGACGTACTGTAGTTGGTGGTCAGATTCATAAATTTGTGTGTACATCAATATTCCCATTATCGATATGTCCAAGACTATCAAATTAAGGAGAGGTTTAGATATTGCCTTGAAAGGGGAGGCAGATAGAGTCAAGAGTAATGTGGATGCTCCCAATTCATTTGCAATTAAACCGCCCGACTTTCACGGGCTAATTCCAAAAATGGCGGTCAAGGAGGGAGATAAAGTCAAAGCAGGGTCCGTTATTTTTTATGATAAGTATAAAGAGGAAATCAAGTTCAGATCACCGATCTCAGGCGAAGTTACTTCAATCGTTCGTGGTGCCAGGAGACGCATTATGGAAGTCAGAATTAAACCTGATGCTGAAAAAGAATTTGAGGAGTTGGGATCAATCAACATAGAAAGCGCTGGAGCAGATGAAGTGAAGAAATATCTTCTTGCCAGCGGACTTTGGCCATTTATCAAAATGCGCCCGATCGATGTCATGGCAAATCCTGATGATAAACCAAAAGCGATATTCATTTCTGCCTTTGATTCCGCACCATTGGCTCCTGATTATAACTTCATTCTAGAAGGTGAAAATGAGGCGTTTCAAACAGGAATCACCGCTTTAACGAAACTCACAGATGGAATTGTACATCTGACCACAAGAGGTAAGACAAATCCCGATTCTACCTTTACTAATGCCAAAGGCGTCCAGATAAATACGATCCAGGGAAAGCATCCGGTCGGAAATGTCGGAACCCAAATTCACCACATTGATCCCGTAAACAAAGGAGAATTTGTTTGGACCGTGAATGCACAGGATGTTGCCATTATTGGCAGGGTCATTAATTCGGCTAAATTCGATTTAAACAAGATTATCGCAGTGACCGGTTCTGAGTCAAAGAATCCCAGATACGTCAAAACGACCATAGGAACCTCAATAGCAAAGATCATGGAGAATAATGTGGAAGGCGATAACGTCCGATACATCAGTGGAAATGTTTTAACGGGTGAGAAAATAGACGCAGATGGATACTTGGGTTTTTATCATTCTCAAATCACTGTTATTCCTGAAGGTAATGAAGCGAAATTTATGTTAACGAAAGGTTGGATGGGCCCGGGGATTGGAAAATTTTCGGTGAACCGATCCTACTTCTCATGGCTGACCGCAAAAAAGAAAAGAAATCTCGACACCAATCTGAATGGAGAGGTAAGAGCATTTGTGGTAACAGGAGAGCTCGAGAGGGTTTTTCCCTTCGATATTTTGCCAATGCATTTAGTCAAGTCGGTTATGTACAATGATCTTGATTTAATGGAGCAATTGGGCATTTACGAAGTTGCTCCTGAAGATTTTGCCCTTTGCGAATTTGTCTGTACTTCAAAGGTTGAAATACAGGATGTTATCCGAAATGGTTTAGATGAGGTGTACAAAGAATGTATGTAAGAATAATCTAATTTTAAACTGATATAGGTTGAAATCGATAGAAAAATTATTGCGCAAGTTTGAGCCGGAACATGACGGCAAATGGGCGAAACTTCACCCGGTATGGGATGGGTGCTATACCTTTTTGTTTACTCCGGGCGAAACCACTCAAAAGGGCGCTCACATTCGGGACGGCATTGATTTGAAACGAACCATGTTTATGGTAATCGTGGCTTTAACTCCCTGCTTGCTGTTTGGAATTTATAACACAGGACATTGGCATTACATGGCTACAGGCGAAACAACTGAGTATATGCATATGTTCGGGGATAAACTTATTTATGGTCTGATTCAGGTGCTACCCATCGTCATCGTTTCATACGG
>CAZCAD010000365.1:0-3851 GCA_964496525.1 uncultured Flavobacteriales bacterium
AACAATCCAAACAATAGGCTTGGCCATGGTTTCCAGGGCATACCATGTTGAATTAACATTGGTAGCCTTTGAATCGTTGATGAACTCAATTCCGTTAATTCTTGCCACAAACTCCAATCGGTGTTCTATATTTTTAAAGTCTGAGAGACTCTCTCGAATTGTTTCTTTTCTGATTTCGAGAATTTTTGACGTTATTCCTGACGCCAATGAATTTTGGGTATTGTGTTTACCCTTTAACGATAGATCGTGAATCGACATATTAAAAACTGGTTTTAGACTCGCCTTTCCGCCGGAGGCGGATTTAGCGGGCACGTTTATATTTATTTGATTATTGCTTACATATCCTGCCATTCCCTTTGTTTTTTCTATGGAGAACGGGGCTTTTCGAGCCTTAATTTTTCTCTTCTTCAGTTCCTTCTCGATAATCGGATCATCGGCATTGTAGATGAACCAATCGTCCTTTTTTTGGTTTTGAATTATGCGGAATTTTGAATCGGTGTAATTCTGCATTTTGTTTTCGTAGCGATCAAGATGATCAGGTGTAATGTTCATCAGGATGGCGATATCAGCTCTGAAATCGAACATGCCATCAAGCTGAAATGAACTGAGCTCACAGACATAGATATCGGGCTTGTCTTCCACCACTTGTCGCGCCAATGATTCTCCGATATTGCCTGCTAATTCGGCCTTCACTTCCGCTTTTTTCAGTATGTGATGAATCCACATTGTGGTTGTTGTCTTTCCATTAGATCCTGTGATGCAGATCATTTTTTTATCGGTGTAGTATCCGGCAAATTCGATTTCTGATATCACCGGAATTTTTTTCTTGAGCGCTTTCTTAATCAGCTCAACTTTCTCCGGAATTCCGGGACTCTTAATTATGAGGTCTGCGCTAAGAATTCGGTTGGAATCATGTGATCCTTCTTCGAATTCAATCTTATTATCCTTCAGTTCTTTTTTATATGATTTCTTGATCTTGCCATTATCCGAAACGAAGCATGAGATTCCCTTGGCAGTGGCTAATAAAGCTGCACCAACGCCGCTTTCACCGGCACCCAGAATTGCGATATTTTTAAACTCTCTTTTCAACTATCGTAGCTTCAATGTGACAATGGTTATAACCGCCAGGATGACCCCAACAATCCAAAATCGAGAGACAATTTTTGCCTCATGCATTCCTAATTTTTGATAGTGGTGATGTAATGGCGCCATTTTGAAAATGCGACGACCTTTTCCGAATTTCTTCTTGGTGTATTTGAACCACCCCACTTGTAAAATAACCGATAGATTTTCCATCAGAAAAACTCCACAGAGAACCGGTATCAGCAGTTCTTTTCGAATAATAATGGCGAATGTTGCGATGATTCCGCCAATAGCGAGACTACCCGTATCACCCATAAATACTTTAGCCGGATAGGAGTTGTGCCATAGAAATCCGATGCAGGCCCCCATAAAAGCTGAGATGAAAATCACTAACTCACCCGAGTAGGGTATATACATCACGTTGAGATAATCCGCGAATTCTGCGTGGCCGGAGACATAGGCAAAAATCGCGAGGGCAATTCCGATTATGGCAGAGGTACCGGTAGCTAATCCGTCCAAACCGTCGGTCATATTAGCACCATTTGAAACGGCTATGATGATAAAAACGACTATTGGAATAAAGAGCAGCCAACCATAGCTTTTGTCAAAATCTCCAAGCAGTCGGTTATAATTGAACTCATTGCCTTTCACAAAAGGAATTGTCGTTGTCATGTCCTTGATCTCGACCCATTTTGTGTCAGGATCCGAGGTGTCATGCATTTCATCTACGTCTACAGCCCCTTCAATCTGTGCATCAATGGCTACTTCTTGATGTACTTTTACATCGGGATGGAAATAGAGAATTGAACCGACCATCAGGCCTACGATGATTTGCCCGACAACTTTGAATCGTCCGGCCAATCCTTCCTTGTTTTTTTTGAATACTTTGATATAATCATCGATGAAACCGATCAATCCCAGAAGGATCGTGGCCAAGAGCATGATGATTATATAAATGTTGTTCAGCTCAGCAAAGAGTAATGTTGGAATGAGAATAGAAGCTAAAATGATTAGACCTCCCATTGTCGGTGTACCTTCTTTTTCCTTTTGTCCCTTAAGACCAAGATCACGGACTGTTTCGCCGACCTGTTGTTTGTGTAAAAGATTTATCAATCTCTTTCCAAAAACCATGGAGATCAGAAGAGATGTGATAATTGCGGCGGCTGCCCTGAATGAGATGTAATTGAATAAACCGGCGCCGGGAAAATCAAATTCTTGCAGATATGTGAACAAATAATAGAGCATTACTTATTGAGGTTTTTAAGGGTTTTTTTTACGGTTTCGAGATCGTCGAAGGGAAAGCGTTCTCCCATAATCTCTTGATATTTTTCATGGCCTTTTCCTGCAATGAGCAGGATATCTCCCGCTTGTGCCAATGAACAGGCGACCTTAATCGCTTCCTCACGATTAGTAATTGCCATAGCCTTGGAAGATCGTTCTGCAGGAATACCGGCTTTCATTTCTTCAATGATCGTTTCCGGATTTTCTGATCGTGGATTGTCGGATGTTAAGATGACCTTGTCGCTATATTCGACTGAGATTGAAGCCATGATCGGGCGTTTGGTTTTATCTCTGTCACCACCGCATCCAACTACAGTAATTAGCTGTTCATTACGAGTTCGAACTGCTTGAATAGTGTCGAGTACATTCTTTAGGGCATCAGGGGTATGTGCGTAATCGATAATCGCGATTACGTTTGAATCGGAGGTTACATATTCGAATCGACCTTCGACTGATTGCAGTTTTGAAATACCGGTCAGAACTTCCATTTCTTCAAGTCCCAGCTCTACGGCAATTGCATAAACCAACAATAAATTATAGGCGTTAAAGCCGCCGACCAATTTGGTCCACAGCTCTTGATTATTTATGTTTAAAACAAGACCGGAAAAAGTGTTCTCGATGATTTTGACTTTATAATCGGCGACCGTTTTTAAAGCGACTGATTTGACAGTTGCCTCCGTGTTTTGTACCATGACCCTGCCATTGGGGTCGTCGATATTAACCACTGCCGTCGCAGACGAAGAGAGTCCATCGAAGAGCGACTTTTTCGAATTGATATAATCCTTAAAGGTCTTGTGGTAGTCAAGATGATCATGTGAAATGTTCGTGAATCCCACTATTTTAAAATCAAGCCCGGCAATGCGATACTGATGGATTGCATGAGAGCTCACTTCCATGAAACAATAGTTGCATTTCTCTTTCACCATATCTCTCAGAAGAGAGTTGAGCATCACGGGATTTGGTGTTGTGTGGGTCGCTGGAACTTCTAATTCTCCTATTTTGTTAACCACAGTCGATAGCAAACCAACTTTATGATCAAGACCGCTTACCAGATCCCGAAGTAATGTAGTTGTCGTTGTTTTTCCATTAGTTCCTGTAATCCCAACCAGTGTCAATTCATGCGAAGGATTTCCGTAGAAATTAGCCGCAATTATTGCGAGTGCTTCTGCTGATTTACGAACCTGAACAAATGTTACCCCTTCAGGCCGATCTACCGGAAGTGCTTCACAAACCACGGCAGACACACCATTTTCAATGGCCTGGCTGATATAGTCGTGTCCGTCGAATTGGGTACCTTTAACTGCAACGAACAAGGAATCGTCAGAAACGGCTCGTGAATCAAATTCTATGGTAGCAACATCGATATCAAGATCTCCTTGAACTGAGAGAAGACTTACTTTATACAATATGTTTTGAAGGCTTTGCATTAGTTTAGGATCAACCGAATTAGTGTTCCGTCGACAATGGGTCTACCTGCCTTTTGCGAT
>CAZCAD010000366.1:0-3270 GCA_964496525.1 uncultured Flavobacteriales bacterium
CAGCTTCCAGCCTCCAGCGTCCAGCTTCCAGCGTCCAGTGTCCAGCTTCCAGCTTCCAGCGTCCAGCGTCCAGCGTCCAGCGTCCCTTTTAATACCAACTCTTAGAAATAATATCCTAAAAGAGCAATGTATACTCCAATAACTGCTGCAACCGCGGCGGCACCCAGCACAAACAATCCCAAAGCAATTGGCCAAAGAGCTTTCAATCGATCAGAGTACGAGCGTTTTGCGCGTTTGGTCCATCTACGTGCCTTAAGTCCGGCGAAAAATCCACCGAAAATAGCTCCTACAAGGCCATAAATCCAGAATATAAAGAAGTTTGTCATTACGCCAGTGAACGCATATAGCGGAGGAAAATAGAATCCCGCGATCACCAAAGCACCCATAAGAAGTAGTATCAATGATATGGACACCATGGCTATCAGCCAATTCTCGTAAGTATTGATCTTTCTATCATAAAGTGCCTCGTCGAATTCATGATGATAGGTCTCCTCAATTGGTTCCGATGCTTCTTCTCTTTCAGTATTATCAATAGCCCCGGCTGTGCGGTCGACTTCAACCTTATCAAATATAAATTGATCAAAGTTGCTTTCAGAAGATTCTCCAGAGTAGAATTCATGATTTTCCTGAACATTGATTGTTTCGTCCGGAGTTTCATTTACTTCTGAATTTTCAAAATAGCTTTCTTCATCTGCTACATAAAAATCTTCAGTTGCTCGCACAGGCGCTTCAATGGATTTGGCCGATGAGGTCATTTCGTATTTGTTATTTTTGGTTTTTAGATTTGTGTATTTACGCTTATTGAAGTTGTTGAAACCGCTTCCGCATGAGCTTAAAATCATTAATCCAATTAATCCGAGTATTAGTTGCCGTGTCTTCATAGTTTTAAATTTTATACTACAAATCTATGGCGATTATCACCGAATAAATAATTGAATACAGCGGATACCTGTCATTATTTGCGAATAATGCAAAATTTATAAATCAAGGATTGGGTTGCTATCTCAGCGACGGCGGACGCTGACAGGTCTATTCTCTTTAAGAATAAAATCAAGCGTTTCGAATAATCTCAACGCCATCTTTTCCAAAAAAGTAACTTTTATGCTTTTTGCCGGCAATAATAGGAGCGGGGATTCCATCTTCAATTTCGTCGACGCCGGTAAGTATTCGTGCTTCATCCCACAGTCCACTCTCAATAAACCGGTCCAACGTTTCCTTCCCACCTTCAACCAAGACAGACAAAACTTTTAGTCCGTGAATGGTTTTTAAAATAGCGGAAATATCAAATGATTCCGGTTGAACGGACTGAAGCATTCCTTCTGACTTTAACTCCTTATTACTTAAAATATAGGTTTGCACTTTTCCATCGCCGACGTGATAGTCCGTATAATTCAGTTTTAGATCAGCATCAATCACAAATCGCAGTGGCGAAATGCCAACCATTGCTCTGCATGTCAGTAGCGGATTGTCGTTGAAAATGGTTTTTCTTCCCACCAAAATTCCAAATTCTTCGTGCCTCCATTTATGCGTAAGTGCCTTTGTCTCCTCCTGAGTAATCCAATGAATTCCCTTCTTTGCTTCCTTTCGATTGATATCAATACAACCATTGGCGGATTGTGCCCATTTCAAGATTACATAAGGTCGGTATTGGTTATGGTAGGTGAAGAAGCGCCGATTTAATTCTTCCGATTCTTTTTTCAACACTCCGATGGTGACATCAATGCCGGCCTGCTCCAGAGCGGTTATTCCGGTTCCGGATACTTGATCATACGTGTCGACGCAACCAATGACTACGCGCTTGACGCCTTTTTCAATAATCAAATCACAGCAGGGTGGAGTTTTGGCATAATGAGAGCAAGGTTCCAGGTTAACGTACAAAGTTGAATATTCAAGATCAGCCGGAATGGAGACGGTATTAAAGGCATTTACTTCGGCATGGGCTTCCCCAAAGTTCATATGATAGCCTTCTCCGATAATTTTTTCCTGGTATACGATGACTGCTCCAACCATGGGGTTGGGCGCAACAGTTCCTGCACCTAGCTTGGCTATGTCCAGGGCTCGCTGCATGAATATTTCATCGTCCTGCATAAAACAAATTTAAGTCACTCTATTCCGAGGGTGGAAGGAAATGATTGCATCCTTCAAAAACTCATCGCTCAAATGTGTATATATTTCAGTTGTCGTAATCGATTCATGGCCCAGCATTTCTTGTATGGCTCGCAAATTAGCTCCGCGTTCAACCATGTGTGTCGCAAAGGAATGCCGAAATGTATGGGGCGAAATTTTCTTTTTCAATCCAATAGCTTCTGCCAAATCCTTTATAATAGTAAAAATCATCACTCTTGTTAATTGAGCCCCTCTTCGATTCAAAAAAACAAAATCTTCATGACCTTTCTTTATTTCCTGATGTCGCCGGATGTGTTCATTGTAAATGCCGATTTCTTTCTCAACGGTCGGGCTAAGAGGAACTAAGCGCTCCTTATTTCCCTTTCCGATCACTCTTACAAATCCTTCTTCAAAGTACAGATTTGTGATCTTTAGATTTACTAATTCACTGACACGAAGTCCACAACTGTAAAGTGTTTCGAGAATTGCTCTGTTACGATGTCCTTCTTTTTTCGATAGATCAATGGCTGACATCAAGGAATCAATTTCGTCCAGACTAAGAACTTCAGGCAACTTTTTCCCAATCTTGGGAAGCTCCAGGAGTTCCGACGGATCGTCCTTTATTTCGTTTTCCATTAACAAGAAATAGAAGAAATTCCGTATTCCCGAAATTATCCGTGCCTGAGATCTGGCTGAGATTCCCATTTCACTGATCCAATGAACCATTTCCTGCAGATCTAAGAGTTGTAATTCCGTTGGATCTTTCTTTGACCCTTTCCATTCTAAAAACTGCGTGAGTTTGTCAAAATCCTGCTTGTAAGCCTCAATGCTGTTTATTGAAAGGCCTCGTTCAATTTTTAAATAGGATGAATAATCCTTTTTATATTTGTTCCAGGATGGGTGCAAAACGAATTCTTATACTGAATGGTCCAAACTTAAATTTAGTTGGAAAAAGAGAGCCGGAGACTTATGGCAGCAAAACTTTTGAAGAGTATTTTGTGGAATTGAAAAGCCAATTCAGCGACTTTGATCTGCACTATTATCAATCAAATTTAGAGGGAGACTTAATTACCCAAATTCAAGATTCTGCATGGGATGGTATTGTTCTTAATGCCGGTGCTTACACCCACACTTCAATAGGAATACGCGATGCAATTTCAGCAG
>CAZCAD010000366.1:3299-3832 GCA_964496525.1 uncultured Flavobacteriales bacterium
CAATAGTTGAAGTTCATATTTCAAATATTGCCCAGCGAGAGTCTTTTCGACATGAATCTTTTATAACGCCCGTTGTGGAGGGATGTATTTTTGGATTTGGAATGAAGTCTTATGAGTTGGCCCTAAACTATTTCGCTTAACCAACCGACTTTGCTCCTGATCGAAAAAGTTTTCTGTCCGCTACAAATGTTCCGAACGGAAGTAAGCCTGCGAGCTGGGCCCAAAGACATTTTGACATACTCCATTTTAACTGTATCGTCACCAGGAAAACGAAAAAGAAGTATAAGGAATACAGGCAGCCATGTGCCAAGCCCACTGCAAAACTGAAATCTTCCATCTGATACAAATATTTCAAAGGCACAGAAACTCCCAGTAAAAGCAGGTAACTAATTCCTTCTAAAAATCCAATGATTCTGAGAAGTCCGAGATTGGTGTTTGACATTTCTTTGATCGTTAAGTGAAGATAAAAATTTTGAATGACTGTATATCATGATAAGCAGTTAAAGCCGGATTGGTCAATTGAAAATCTCAAT
>CAZCAD010000367.1:0-3824 GCA_964496525.1 uncultured Flavobacteriales bacterium
CCGTTGGAGTCAATCAGGTTTCTAAGAGTCTCAAGGGATCCGCTCTCAAAATTGATTGCTCTCTTTTTTATCGGTAGACCACAAATCTTCAATGTTTGATTCCTGAAGCAATGACCCTCACTTAACACCCAAAGATCCTTTTTTGATAGATTTTTTTTATTAATTTTTTTTTGCTGATGAAGTGAATGATCATCGCTCGTGTAAATAACAAAAGGTTCATGAAACAGTAAAACCTCTCTCAGTGAATTCTCATTTAGCGGTGTCGACATAATTGCGATATCCAGTTCATCGGAGTTTAATCTTCGAATAATCTCTTCAGACTTTAATTCCTCGATTATCAATCTACTTCCTGGGTTCTCGTAGCTAAAGTTTTTAAGGAAACGAGGTAAGAGGTAAGGAGCAAGGGTCGGAATAATGCCAAGCCTGAATGTACCTTCTAAACTGGTTTTTTCGTCCAACAGTAATTCACCCAATCCTTTCACTTCTATAAGAATGCTTCTTGCCTTTAAAATAATTCTTTCACCATTTACTGTCGGTTCTATCGGATGTTTGTTTCTATCAAAAATTTGAATCCCCAATTCGGCCTCCAACTTTTTTAGCTGAATAGTCAGGGTCGGTTGAGTCACAAAACATTTTTCAGCCGCTGTCACAAAATGTCGATGCGTGTCGAGAGCTACCACGTACTCTAATTGTTGAATTGTCATATAGATAAAAACTATAAAGATATAAATAATATCAATTTGATTAATAGTTTATTTCATCCAATATTTGTATCATCTATTCATTTAAAACAAAATTATGAACACATCAAAAGTATATTTAGAACATGCCAATATCACTGTAAGCAATTTGGCAGTAGCAGTTAAATTTTTTCAAACAGCTTTTCCTGATTTCGAAATTCGCGGAGGAGAAGAATCAGAATCTGAAGACGGATTAGGGAAATGGGTACATGTAGGAAATGACGTGACCTATATTGCCTTGACGCAAGGAACTAATGAAAAGGTAAACAACCATCCTGACTATGATGAAAAAGGGATCAACCATATTGGGTTTGCCGTGGAAGATGTTGAAGGAATTGCAGAGAGACTTGAAGCTGCCGGCTTCCGACGTAACTATCCTAAACAAGTTCAGAAGTATCGGATTCGTGATTATTTTGGAGATGGCGATGGAAATCAATATGAATTCGTGGAGTATCTGTCGGAGCTAGCTGAAGAGCGAAATAGTTATGCTGATTAGAAAAATATAGAATCCTTTTCGGTGAGGCCGGAAGGGATTCTTATTATCCGCAGCAATACCAGACATTATAAGATAGCGGTCTTATCAATGCCAAATATGATACGAAATAAATAACCAGCTGATAAAGCAAGTCACTACGGTTATAGCCAAAATGTACACATCCCTTAGTAATGATTTACAGTGAAATTCGAAGTATTTAGTCAAAATTTCTATAAGCAGGATCAAGGCTCAATATGACATTTGTCAGTAGCTTGTTCACTCATCAACTGAGATACCCGTTCATCACTTAATATTCACATTCAATAGCAATCCTCTCCATAAAAATAATTAGGATGACTTAGACTATTTTCGATTCGTATTTTAGCCTTATGGAAAGGAAGACCCTCATCTATTGGACGGCCCAATTTATTGGTTGGGGTGCCTACTATACCCTGTCGGTTCTTCTTTTAAATTCCACGAGTGTATTCACCTTGACTGAGAATTTGATTTACTGGGTGATTTCCTGCATTTTATTTTCAGTTTTGCTTTCTCATGGAATCAGATTCTTAATTATTAGATGGAACTGGCTGAACCTCAAATTAGGACAGCTCATAGCACTTTCAATTACTACCGCCCTGCTATCCGCCATCGTACTCGAATTATTTCAAAATTACCTGGACGATTTTATTGTTCCGGATTTTTTAGCAGGTGCCAAGGAGTTCGTTTGGGGTCAATTTGTTTTCGCTGTTTCAAGATCCTTGATTCTCTTTTTACTTTGGATGGGCTTCTATTATGTCTTTGTGATTATCGAGAAATCAAGAAAACAGGAGATATTGAATTTGCAGTGGGAGGCTTCGAAGAACGAAATCGAGCTAAAAAATTTACGAGCGCAAATCAATCCTCATTTTCTGTTCAATTCGCTTAACTCAATTCGGGCGTTAGTCGGTCTCAATCCTGAACAAGCCAAAGCGGCGATCACTCACTTATCGAGTCTGCTTAGAGAATCTATCAGCTTAGGAAGGCTGAAGGTCATATCAGTGCAGCAGGAACTGGATTTGGTCAAAAGTTATTTGGATTTGGAGCAAATGCGATTTGAGGAACGTTTGCAGGTAGATATTGATGTTGAGCAATCTTCACTTAAGTGTGAAATCCCACCATTGATGATTCAAACCATAGTCGAAAATGGAATTAAGCACGGCGTTTCAAAATCTATTGACGGAGGCCGGATCTCCCTAAAAACTTCGTTCGAAAATAATACACTTCAACTGGATGTGACCAACACCGGCAAATTAGATATCAAAGAGGCATCCAAAGGAATTGGAATTGAGAATTCCAGAAAAAGACTGGAAATATTATTTGGTAAAAAAGCCGATTTTGAAATTAAACAAGACGGCGAATTAGTAAGAGTTTTAATTAAAATAAAATACAAATGAGAACCATTATTGTGGATGACGAACGTTTGGCCCGAGAGGAGCTGAAGATGCTCTTAGCGGAGTACAAAGAAATTGAAATTGTGGGGGAATATAAGAATGCGATCGAGGCCAAAGAGGCGATTGAGGCAGAAGCACCTGATTTGGTCTTTATGGATATTCAGATGCCTGGTGAAACCGGTCTTGAATTATTGGAAAAAATTGAAAATGCACCCCGAACGGTATTCGTAACGGCCTATGACGAACATGCGATCAAAGCGTTTGAGCTGAATGCCTATGATTATTTGATGAAGCCAATTGATCCGGAGCGATTGCAGGAGGTTTACAATCGATTATTGGAGGAGAACAAAACGCCAAAAAGTGTGGAGAATGCGGCTATTTTACGATCAGGAGATAACGTTTTAATCAAGGATGGTGAAAAAGTCTGGTTTATCAAGGTGGATGACATTCGATATTTCGAATCGGAAGGCAACTATGTGAAAGTACATTTTGAGAAATTCAGGCCATTGATTCTAAGGTCTTTAAATAGTTTGGAAGAGCGAACTGATGATAAATTGTTCTTTCGTGCAAATCGAAAATACATTGTCAATCTGAATCATATTGTGAATATTGAAACCTGGTTTAACGGAGGTTTGCAGATTGAATTAAGCTGCGAGACGAAAATCGAGATTTCGAGAAGACAGACGATAAAGTTCAAGGATCAGTTTAGTTTATAGTGAAAAAAAATGAAGGGCGGATCTCGGATAAACCGAATTTCCACCCTTCATTAAGGTATTAATTATTAAGCTGGCCAGCAATCTTCGAGTTGAAAAGTATTCTCCTCTTTGTCGCAGGCTTGCGCGGCATCTTTACCTTTCCCATCTCTGTTAGTTGTATCACCTGACAACCAGATGGTACAATCACATGCATAGCTCTTTTTACAAGAACCCATTCCAAAGCCAATTAGGCAAATTGCTACAGTAGCAAAAATCATCTTTTTCATGATAGTTAGATTTTAATTATTAATACCCGCGAGATTTGCAAAGGCAATGCCAAACAGTCCCAAAGTTGAAGAGAAATTGTTATAGAAATGTTAACGTTCGATTTCTTGTCTGGGAGGGATGATCTTCCTCCACTTCATTCCACAGATATAGACTTTGATGTTTCCAAAAATCTTGTGAAGCGGTTTTTTGTACCGGT
>CAZCAD010000368.1:0-3811 GCA_964496525.1 uncultured Flavobacteriales bacterium
AGTGGGATAACCGGAAAATTAAGAGAATCAGCCGATGCAGAAAACAGAAGAAAATGAGGTGATAAATCATCTCGCAAATCAGATTAGGAAAGAATTTGCCGGCGAGGGAACCGGTCATGATTGGTATCACATTGAACGGGTTTGGAAAATGGCAAAATATATTGCCGAAAAGGAAAATGCAAATCAATTTGTGACCGAGCTTGGCGCACTTTTACATGACATAGCGGATCATAAGTTTGTTAAAAATGCCGATGAAGTGGCAGAAAACCGAGTAGCGGAATTCTTAGAGGATTTGTCGGTAGATTCAAATACTATTTCGAAGGTCATTCATGTGGTCCATAATTGTTCATTTAAAGGTGGTGTCGTAAATGAGGAATTGAGTCTAGAGTGCAAAATTGTTCAGGATGCAGACCGTTTAGATGCAATTGGTGCGATTGGAATCGCCAGAACCTTCGCTTATGGAGGTAGCATCGGCAATCCGATCTATGATCCGCATGTTGAACCCTGCACATTTAAAAATGCAAAAGAGTATCTTAATAAAAGAACTCACACAATAAATCATTTCTACGAGAAGTTATTAAAGCTAAAGGATGGAATGAATACTGCGTCGGGGCAAAAGTTGGCACAGGAGCGACATTTATTTATGGAGAAATATTTAGTTCAGTTTTATGCGGAGTGGGAATCCAAAATGTTTTGATACTATTTAGTCTTTCATTCCAATTACTTATCTTTGAAGTACAATGAAGATCATTAAAAAACTCGGCATTATTGTCATTTTCACAGGCTTAAGTACGGCTTGGTCTCAAGAAGGATTTCAATTTGGATTTGATGTTACGCCCTCATGGAAATTGAATACGCATAACTCTAAAATAGTTAAAGGAATCCGTTCCGCTGAGAACGGTTACGGGTTCTCGATAGGTTTTCCACTAAAGTATTGGCTCAAAGAGAACTTGGCAATTAACTCAGGCGTCTTATATGAATTCACTGCCTTTGACCGTTTTACCAACGGAGTATTAATTAATAGCCAACGATTCAGCGCCATTCAGGTTCCGATTATGGTTCACATTCGTATACGTAATGAGCTGTTTTTTACCGCGGGAGGTGGAGCGGACTATATTTTTGCAGCAAAGAGATTGGATCTTGGTCTATCTGTTAATATCGATGACAGATTGAGGCGTTTTCAACCATTTCTGGGAGCAGGAGTGAATTTTTTTAAGCCTCGAGATATCGGTGCTCTGGAAATAGGAGCGCAGGTGCGCTTCTTTATTCTTGATCTTTGGAATAAAAATGAACCAACCTTCGCCTCAACTTCAAGCCGTTTGCTGACCTTTGATTTACTCCTTCGATATTATCTCTAAATTTTCTAACGGAGTCTGTAACCAAACACTATATTCGAGTAATGTAGATTACGGAATAGTTCTTGTAAACTTTCGTTAGTATGATTAGAAATTTACCCTGGGCTTGGATTTTATTGATTCCAGCCCTTATTGCGACAACAACCATTGCTCAGGACGAAGAAAGTGAAGATTGCTTCGAACCGGAGGATAAAGCCGTTATGAAGCTGCTTAAAATTGCGGAGAGTACTAAAAGCAGTAAAATGGAACGAATCGGAGCTTTCACTGATGCTGTTGAACAAGCACCGGACAACGCTTATGTCTATTTCTTATTTGCAGAATTTAACTTTCAACAAGCCCTAAATACTCAAGCCGCTTTTGACGCCGGTCGTGTGAATTTTGATGCACTGCGAAAATCCTACGGCGCAGCAGAGACAGCCTACAAACGGACTATCAAATTGTGCCCCACTTACCATTCCGATGCATATTACAAGCTTGGATATATAAATTATCTGCTGGGTGATAAAGGCCAGGCGGCAAAATACTTTAAAGAGTTTTTGGCCTTCGCAGATAGAAATCCTGTCAAATACTCAGACTCTTATTCGAAGAACAAAGCTGATGTTGAAGAGATCTTGCCGGAGATGGAATTTTTTGACAAATTCTACAACAGTCCGGTTCCCTACGAGCCCAAGGAACTGATGAATATATGTACTAAGAAAGATGAGTTTTTACCCACGATATCCCCGGATAATGAGTTAATCTTCTTTACCCGAAAAGGAGAGACAGATAGCCCTGGTATTATTAATCCAATAATTGAAGAGTTTGTGCTGGGGCAACGTTCAGACTATAATAATCCGTTCGATAGGGGAACTGCCCTGCGCGCTCCTTTTAATACTCGCAGATTCAAAAATTATGGTGGAGTATCACTATCCCTCGATAACAAAGAAATGTTCATTTGCGCCTGTGAGGAGGTGGATTATCAGGATCGCGACAATTGTGATTTATATGTGACAAAATTTGTGCGATCCGGTGAAGGTGGAAACGACTTTACCTGGACTGAGTTGAAGAATTTGGGTCCGGCAATTAATACCAGAGATGGCTGGGAGGCTCAACCTACACTCAGCGCAGATGGAAATACGCTTTACTTTGCAAGCTGGAGAGAAGGATCTCAGTTAACAGATATTTTTTATTCTACACGAGGAGAAAATGGTAAATGGTCCGCAGCCAGACCTATACCCGGACTGATAAATTCTGAAGGACACGATAAGGGTCCTTTCCTTCACCAGGATTCTGAGACAATGTATTTTATGTCCACCTGCACTCCGGATCGGCTTGGAGCTGGAGGAACAGATGTTTTCTATTCACGAAAGGACAGTCTTGGCAACTGGGAGGAGCCCGTAAACATTGGCTATCCAATTAATACAGAAGGCAATGAGGTTGCCTTTGTGGTTTCAACTGACGGTCATCTGGCGTATTACACTTCGAGAAATTCAGGCTCCAACGGCTATGACATCTACTACTTTGAATTGTATGAAGAGGCCCGACCACAAAAAGTGCTTCTCTTAAAAGGTGAAGTTAAGAATGAAAAAGGTGAACCTGTAAAAGATGCGACCGTTGAAATCTCGTATCAGGGATCTGATGAAACTGTCGAGGTAAAAGTAAATGGAGATGATGGAAAATTTGTTGCGGTTGTAAAGGCAGATCATCATGCAGACGTGGTTGTCACGATGAAAAAGAGAGGCTATTCATTTGACACTAAACTCATCAAGAAAGCTAAAATAGAGCGACTCAGTAATTCCAAGAATATCGTGATGCGACACATCGATATGAAAATTGATCCGATTAAAGTAGGGAAGTCTTTTACCATAGACAATATCCTATTTGATACTGACTCTTATGCCCTTCTTGATGATTCGAAATTCGTCTTGAATCAATTTATCAAGTTCTTAAAGGAGAATCCTACCGTCACCATCACCATTCAAGGGCACACAGATGACATTGGTGACAAAGGGCATAACAAAGAGCTTAGTGCGAATCGTGCCAAGGCTTGTATGAGTTACATCGTGAGTAAAGGCGTTTCTCAAAGTCGCTTAAAATCGGAGGGCTTTGGAGAGGAGAAGCCAAAAGTTCCGAATACATCTGCCGCAAATCGAGCACTTAATCGACGTACCGACTTCGAGATTACCGCATTGTAGATAAGCGCGTTCTTAAAATGCAAAGTCATCCTGTCCCAATAGCTTTCAGGATTGCTTCAGTATCTGCAAGAATATTCCGCCCGGTCTGTTAAATTTGTTGCGTGTTCGTCAATTCAAACAAACTATCGGATCTACTGCCTTATTTCCATGAGAAATTGAACGAGGTCTGTGAGGAGCGCGAAGTCGAGAATATTTTTTACCTGTTTTGCGATTATAAGTTTGGATTAAAACGACTTGAGGTTAGTTTGAGCGATCATCGATTGACATAACCCGAACTTCTGG
>CAZCAD010000369.1:0-3795 GCA_964496525.1 uncultured Flavobacteriales bacterium
ATGAACGCCTGGTTCCGGCTCCTCAGAAGAAATAATTAGTCTTCATTCCTCAATCTATCTAAAATAACCATCTGTGAAAAGAATACCAAGGAATCCGAAACGGGCTCGCTGATCATGTCAATTCGATTTTTCGACTTAAGTGACATAGTAATAAATCCAAGCCCGGCTCCGCCTTTATTCGACATAATTCCATTCGAAAGCGTATCCATGTACAGCTCCTTGATCGCAGTAGCTTCCATCGTGTTAAGCCTATCAATTCGCGCCAGAATATCATCGATCAGATCGGCTCGGATCAAATTACCAAAAGTCATTTTGTAAAAATCCTCGGCCTGAAGTACAATTAGAAATGAAATTTGATTTCCGTCATCGTCTTTCTCGCCATGTATTCGGATATTTTGTAATCCTTCAACCAATATGCTGAACATGCGCTTAACGACGCCTTTTTTGTCGCCTGATTCAATCATCATGTCTTCAATACTGGTCGTTAGGGAATTTACGAGATCTTGTGAGAATTCACCGAAATGCGAGACCAAGATCTTTCCGTCCGCATTGATATTATAATCACCGAAAATTTCTTGGTAACGTGCATTGCACTTATCTACAACTGTATCACCTTGCAACATTATTATCCCAGACTTCTCACTTTTTACCTCCGAAAGATAAAAAATAATTGATTAAACTCCTTATTTCTACGACAAAATTAAGATAAGGTTATGGACATATTCACCTAATTTACACCCTATTAGCCGCTTAAGCGATTTAAGTTTGTAAATATTTGAGCCACAGCAGGGCAAATTTCAGTGTTTTTTAGGGCTAAATCGAGAATTTGACGGACGTTCTTACGGTGGGTATGTGGATAACCCTTGCAGGCTTGAGGCCTTGAATCGTATATTCTGCAAGTATTGTCATTCTCAAGAAAGGCACATGGTGATTTTTGAAGAACATAGTCACTCTCCGAATCCAGTTTCAAATACGTAGAAATGAAGTCTACGTCTTTCATTCTAAGAGATGCCGAAATTCGGCGAATGTCTGAATCTTTGAAAATTGGGCTTGTCGTTTTGCAACAGTTGGCACATTCGAGGCAATCAATTTTTGCAAAGACCGTTTCGTGTTCTTGATGAATAATTTCATCAACTTCTCTTTTTGGTCTTCGTCTTAAATTTTTTGCGATCTTTCGATTCACTTTCTTTCTTGAAACGCCATTGTCCAGAACCTTTTGAAGCTCACTTTTCATACTGACAAAATAGTCAATTTAATCCCGATAAATATCGAGACAAAAATTAGTATATTGAGCACATACATTTAGCGTTAATGGCAGAGAAAAAATATGATCTGGTTGTTATTGGTGGTGGACCTTCCGGCTATGCGGCTGCGATGAGAGCGATTGATTTTGACAAACGTGTTTGCCTGATCGAAAAATCAAAAGTAGGTGGAGCAGGAGTCTATCATGGTGCCTTGAGTTCTAAAACTTTGTGGGAACTTTCTCAGCGTGTAAAAAATGTAAATGAAACCATCGTCTCCTTAGGGCGTGATCAATTTGAACTTTCTTGGGAAGAGGTTAAAAAAACCTTAGATGAGGCGGTATTTGAACGGAAATTTCAATTCTCTTGTCACATTAAACTGCTAAAGACACAACGAAAGGATTTATTTACTTATCACAGAGGGATAGGTAAGATGCTGGATCCAAATACGGTGCAAATTACCAGATCTGATGATAAAAGCAAGATAATTGTCGAAACTGAATATGTCATTATTGCGACCGGGAGTAGCCCGCGTAAGATTCCTGACATACCGGTAGACGAGAAAATTATTTTGACCTCTGATGGAATTGATTTAATTGATGATTACCCAAAAAGTCTTGTAATTGTTGGAGCAGGCGTTATTGGATGTGAATACGCCACGATATTTTCAAATTTCGGAAAGACCAAGGTTTATATAATCGACCGTGCGGATCATATTCTTCCGTTCGAGGATGATGACATTTCCAACACGGTTTCGACCAATCTCGAGAAAAGAGGAGTCACCATTCATCAAAGGGCTTCACTTATTCGTATGGAAGTTGTTGATGGCGAAGTTGAATATGAAATTGAGGCCGATGGTAAGAAAGAAGTTATACGGGTAGAAAAAGCACTGCTGTCTGTGGGTCGTACCGCCAATAAGGACGGTATTGGATTGGAAGAATTGGGAATCAGTACCGGTATTGACGGGCGCAATATTGGGGATGATGATACGCAAACCAACATACCTAACATCTTTGTTGCAGGTGATGTGTCAGGAAGACTTGCCTTGGTAAATATGGGAGAGATTGAAGCGCGGCATGCTGTGGAGCGAATATTTGATGGTAAAACTTCCAGAATTTCCTACGATAATGTTTGTACAATTATGTTCCTCGAACCCGAAGTAGCATCGGTTGGAATGAACGAAAAGCAGTGTATCGAACAGAATATTCCATGCAAAGTTGTAAAGCTTGATTATTCTGTAATGGCACGAGCCATTGCGATGCGAAAAACTCAAGGATTCTTCAAAATTATCGTTACCAATGACGATGAAATGAAGATTTTAGGAATGCGTGCGGTTGGTGAGCACGCCTCAAGCGCCATTCAGGCCATAGCACTCCTGATCAAAATGGATAGGGGAATTAAAGAAATTGCAGAACTTATTCATCCTCACCCTTCAATTGTTGAAGGTGTTCAGGAATGTGTGAGAATGTTGATGAATCGATCAATTTTTAAGGCTTCCGTTTTCAAAGATAAACTGTCTTGTTACAGTCTCGTTGATGGCGTAAAAACTCCGCTTCAGCGGCTATGATTTGACTTGCCTGCGTTGGTATTATCAGACAGAATTTATCCCTTTCATCTAGCAGAGCAATAAAAAAACCGTCACCCTCAATAAACTCAGGTAGCGGTTTAATATCTTTTAAATCTCTTTAAATTTCTAGCCTTCTTTTTTTTCTTCAGTAGGTTCTTCCTCTTTAGCTTCTTCTTCGGCAGGTCCTTCTTCGGTTGCAGCATCTTCCACTTTCGGCTCTTCAACAGGGGTTCCCTCTTCAGCAGTGGTGGTTTCCTCCGCTTTTACCTCCTCCTTCAGTTGATCAACAGGAGCTTCTTTCACTTCTTCCTGAACCTCAACTGCTTCATCCGCATCTTCGGCTTCGGTAACTTCAGGCGGTGCTAGTCCTGCCGCTTGAAATTCTTCAAAAGGAGTAGTTAGTTGTTGTTCCTGGAATCTTGCAGATTTTCCTCTTCTTTGTCTGAAGTAGAAAATTCTCGCTCTTCTGACCTTGCCTTGCTTGTTGACTTCAATCTTGTCAATAAAGGGCGATGCTACAGGGAAAATTCTTTCAACGCCTATATTTCCGGATATTTTCCTTACAGTAAATGTTTCAGTAACTCCACTACCCTTACGCTGAATAACAACACCTTGAAATTGCTGTACCCTCTCCTTATTACCCTCTCTAATTTTGTAATGGACCGTAATCGTAGCTCCTGCCTTAAAATTAGGCACTCTTAGCTTCGGATTTAACTCCTTTTGCAATTGATCAATTGTGTTACTCATGACGCTAGATTTTCTGCTCTTCTAAAACCACTGTAATTCACCAACGGCCCTATTTTCGGCCCTGCCTGTCCTGCCTGACGGTTTACCTGCCGAAGGCATGGTAGGCAGGTGGCAAAAGGCGGGTGCAAACTTACAAAGAAAAGTCTAATATATACGTAGGAAAATATTAAAATGTTTCGCTCCATTAAGGGATGGGTAGGAAATAAGTTGAGTGGAATTGGCGAAATTATCTTGTCCTTT
>CAZCAD010000370.1:0-3794 GCA_964496525.1 uncultured Flavobacteriales bacterium
GGATTGTTTTTTCTGGGCAGGTACATTTGGCAGCGACAAACCAATCCTCAAAAGCCAATTCCTAAGAATAAAATGAAGAAGAAGGGGGAAAACAGCGAAACATTACCATTCGATGATGACGATGATTTCGAAATTATATGATACGAGAATTCTTACATTTGGCCAACAACAGCAAAACCCATAATGGAACTCGGAACTCTTGATTGGTCCATCATTTTCGGATTTTTCTTCCTGACACTACTCATCGGTCTTCTTGTCGCTAAAAAGGCGGGCTCCAGTTCTTCTGAATATTTTTTGTCCGGCAGAAATATGCCCTGGTGGCTTTTGGGTGTCTCAATGGTTGCAACAACATTTGCAGCGGACACTCCGAATCTCGTTACTCAATTAGTTCGGGAAGATGGCGTTGGTGCCAACTGGGTTTGGTGGGCATTTCTTATAACGGGAATGATCACGGTTTTCATTTATGCCAAGCTATGGAGGAAGCTAGGTATTTCAACCGATTTAGAATATTATGAGATTCGATACAAAGGAAAGGCCGCAGCATTTTTACGTGGATTTCGAGCGATCTATTTAGGTGTATTTTTTAATGTGATGATCATGGCCGTGGTCTGTTTGGCAGGCGTAAAGATTGGCGCCATAATGCTTGGGCTTGAACAAATGGACGTGCTGCTAATAACATGCATCGTGACCGTTATTTACTCTACTCTAGGAGGGCTCAAGGGGGTGTTGATTACGGACTTCTTCCAGTTTTTAGTCGCTATGGTCGGATCAATTTTAGCGGCCTGGTTTATTTTGGACATGCCGGAAGTTGGAGGACTCGACGGCTTAATTGCCAACGAAAATGTACAAGAAAAATTGAACTTTATTCCGGACAGCGGAACTGATTACAACGTCTGGGTGGCCTTTTTCATCATTCCCCTTGCGGTTCAATGGTGGGCGGCATGGTATCCGGGAGCTGAACCCGGCGGAGGTGGTTATATTGCGCAACGAATGCTGGCCGCAAAGGACGAGAAACACGCGACCAAAGCGACTTTGTTTTTCAACTTCGCGCACTACGCATTGAGACCTTGGCCCTGGATTATAATCGCACTTGCATCCCTGATTATTTTTCCTGATCTGGCAGATTTAAAACAGCAATTTCCAGATGTCGATGAAGGTCTAATTAAGGACGACGCAGGCTATCCGGCAATGTTGACCTATCTGCCTGCTGGACTCCTAGGGCTAGTCTTGGCCTCATTAATTTCCGCTTTTATGTCGACCATTTCAACTCACCTGAACTGGGGATCATCTTACGTTGTGAACGACGTTTATAAGCGGTTTATAAAGAAAGATGCAGATGAGAAAAGACTTGTTCTTGTCGGAAGATTGTCAACAATTGTAATGATGATTCTGGCAGCCGCCCTGTCATTTGTGATCGAAGATGCAACTGAAGGATTTAGTCTTTTGGTATCAATTGGTGCCGGCTCGGGTCTCTTATTTATTCTTCGATGGTTTTGGAAAGCCATCAATCCGGTTTCGGAGATCGTCGCCATGAGTACTTCGTTCTTAGTAACTGCTGTGTTCTTCATCATGGACAAAGTGGCTGCTGCGAATGACACGCTGATTGATATGACAGGAACCATCTTTGAGGATGTTCTGGATTGGAGTTCTGTTAAACTCCTTTCAGTGGTTTTGATTACGACCATTTGCTGGGTCGCGGCGACATTTATCACCCGTAATGACAAGTACTTGAACCCAGAATATGAAAACATTGCATTTGATGGAGCGCAGAACAAGTTCAAGAACTTCGGATATAAGTTGGTCTGTATATTCTTAGGTTGCATTGCCATTTGGAGTGCTTTGTTTGGAATGGGGTATTGGCTATTTGATCCCGGAATACAAGCTGTGTATTTCTTTATTGCATTTGGCATTTCGTCTGCCCTAATTGCCGTGTTCTGGAAGAAGATTTTTGATTGGTAGCCCCCTGGTGTTAGTTCAGTCAGGATGAATTCCGTCGCCTCTGAGTTCGATTTCTCGGGATGAATCCCGAGTTTAATTTTGAATGATTTATTGGTGGGATTAAAATCCCACCGAATTAGGGGGTGAAGTCTAGCCGAAACTTTAAAATGAACAACCCCGAGGCAGAGCCTCGAGGAATTCTACTGATTAAATTACCGCAGCCGAAATCCGAACGAATTAGGATTGAAATCCCACTGAATCCCTTACATTTGCTCATCTAATTTTCAGTGGAATGAAACGGACGGAGATCAAAGATTTATTGGCTTCACATACAATTGGCGACATGGTCAATGTGAAAGGCTGGGTGAAGTCTAGCCGTCAGCGGTTTGTACACATTAACGACGGATCTACCATCAATAATATTCAAGCCGTACTTGACATTGATAATATGGGCGAAGATTTGCTACGCCGAATCACCGTGGCTTCAGCAATAAGTATAAAGGGTAAAGTAGTGAAGTCCCAGGGGAGTGGGCAAAGTATTGAAATTGAGGTGGAGGAGCTGGAGATCATCGGGGATGCCGATCCGGAAGAGGTTAGCAAAACGATCCTACAACCGAAAAAACATAATTTAGAAACGCTTAGAGAGCAGGCCCATCTTCGATTTAGAACAAACTTATTCGGGGCAGTTTTCAGAGTCCGGCATACGATTTCTTATGCCATTCATAAATATTTTCACGACAGGGGATACTACTATATTCACTCACCAATTGTAACGGGTTCGGATGCTGAAGGTGCCGGTGAGATGTTTAGAGTCAGCATCCTGGACCCACAAAACCCACCAACAAAAGATGACGGCTCTGTTGATTGGAGTGAAGATTTCTTTGGTAAAGAAACTCACCTGACCGTTTCAGGACAGCTTGAAGCTGAGCTTGCTGCTTTGGCCATGGGAAAAGTTTACACATTCGGCCCGACCTTTCGCGCCGAAAACTCAAATACGGCAAGACACTTAGCGGAATTTTGGATGATTGAACCTGAGGTCGCTTTTAACGATTTGACTGACAATATGGACATGGCCGAAGACTTTCTTCGTTATATCTGCAAATACGTTCTTGACAACAATGCCGACGATCTGCAATTCTTAAATGACAGGGAGTTAAAGGAGGAGCAGCAAAAGCCAACTGCAGAACGAAATGAAATGTGTCTGATTGATCGGTTGAAATTTGTGATTGACAACGACTTTCAGCGATTGACTTACACAGAGGCCATCGAGGTTTTACATAATTCAAAGCCGTACAAGAAAAATAAATTTGAATTTCCCGTCGAATGGGGCGGTGATTTACAATCAGAGCATGAGCGCTTTCTCGTAGAGAAGGAATACAAAAGACCAGTCATATTAACCGACTATCCTGCCACAATTAAAGCCTTCTATATGCGCTCAAATGACGATGGAAAAACAGTCGCCGCGATGGATATACTGTTTCCCGGAATTGGTGAGATAATCGGAGGCTCTCAAAGAGAGGAGCGTCTGGATAAGTTGGAGCAAAAGTGTGAGGAGTTTGACGTTCCTAAATCCGAGGCGTGGTGGTATTTAGACACAAGAAAATTCGGTACTGTGCCACATTCAGGCTTTGGTTTAGGATTTGAACGAATGGTTATGTTCGTCACAGGAATGACCAATATTCGGGACGTTATTCCATTTCCGAGAACGCCGAAGAAAGCAGAGTTCTAAAACCGCGCAGAGACTGTAAATCCGGCTAAAAACCCTCTTCCGTCTCGTAGCAGGTACGTCTGAGGACCTACGAGATTATCGATATATGCGAATGACAGTCCAATCCCTGCTCTTTTTTCAGCTCCGG
>CAZCAD010000371.1:0-209 GCA_964496525.1 uncultured Flavobacteriales bacterium
ATCGAAGTGTTTAATGCCATCTGTGATCATTGTATTACAGAATGGGCATCCTGTTGCGATAATGTCTGAATTTGTCTCCAGTGCCTCTTCTGTTCTTTCAACATACACCTCCTTATCTCCTTTCTCGGCTTCCTTGAACATCTGCGCACCACCGGCACCGCAGCAAAGACCTTGTGCTTTGCATCGTTTCATCTCGACTAATTCCGCAT
>CAZCAD010000371.1:219-3790 GCA_964496525.1 uncultured Flavobacteriales bacterium
AGTTTTTGCAGTACTTCAAGTGGAGCTTCATAGACATTATTCGCCCGTCCTAAATAACAAGGATCGTGGAAGGTTATTTTCTTTCCCTCGAAGTCGCCACCACCTTTAATTGTTATTTTGCCATCTTTCAACAACCCATTGATTAATTGAGTGTGATGAATTACCTCATAATTCCCTCCCAACTCAGGATATTCATTCTTCAAGGTGTTGAAGCAGTGAGGACAGGCCGTCACGATCTTCTTTACTTCATAACCGTTCAGCAGCTGAATATTGGTCATGGCCTGCATCTGAAACAGAAATTCATTTCCTGATCGTTTGGCCGGATCACCGGTGCAAGACTCTTCTGTCCCTAAAACAGCGAACTTTACTTCGCAGGCATTCAAAATCTTGATTAAAGCTTTGGTAATCTTCTTTGCGCGATCGTCGAAACTGCCTGCGCAACCAACCCAAAACAAGACATCCGGCTTTTCGCCTGAAGCCTTCATTTCAGCCATTGTAGGAACTTTTATCGCCATCTCACTCATTCTTCTTCAGTTAAATCGTGTACAAATAGTCCGCTTCTTAGTTTTGGTTCGAACCAAGTCACCTTCGGAGGCATGATCAAATCGTTGTCAGAAATATTGATCAATTGCTGCATGCTCACAGGATGAAGTGCAAATGCTGCTTTCATCTCACCGGAATCGACCCTCTTTTCCAATTCGCCCAAACCTCTGATTCCACCTACAAATTCAATTCGCTTATCCGTTCTCAAATCTTTAATCCCCAAAACTGGATCCAAAACTGAATTACTTAAAATCGTCACATCCAATACGCCAACCGGATCGTTATTATCATAGGTTCCATCTTTCGCACTCAATTTGTACCATTCTCCACTCATGTACATTCCAAAGTGATGTAATCCTTCAGGTTTATACAATGAGCTTGTCTTCTCCACTTCAAATGACTCCTCTACTTTTTGAATAAATTCAACATCGGTCAATCCATTCAAATCTT
Source organism: uncultured Flavobacteriales bacterium (assembly GCA_964496525.1). Lineage (GTDB taxonomy): Bacteria > Bacteroidota > Bacteroidia > Flavobacteriales_D > Crocinitomicaceae > JAKSBJ01. The sequence goes on from CAZCAD010000371.1 coordinate 1,213, forward strand.
TGACGACTCTGTTGTAATCGATGATTTTCAACTGATTGTCCGGAAATAAAACGGCCATGAAGTAATTGTAGCGTTTACCGTCATTCGAACTTCCTCCTTCTTCTTCCCGAATCTCTCGTGCAACCAAGGCACCGGCAGCAGTTCGGTGGTGACCGTCGGCAATGTAAATAGATGGAACATCTGAGTCGAACAGACCTACAATGCCGTCAATTCTGTCCTCATTCTTTACAGCCCAAAGTGTGTGCTGAATGCCGTCACTTGTTGTAATATCATAAACCGGATCGTTTTGTTTGACAGCAGCTACAATCTGATCAATTTCGTTTACATGAGGATAACTAAAGAAAACGGGCTCATAATTCATCTTGCTGTAACGAACATGATTCTTTCGGTCTTCCTCCTTATCCGGGCGTGTTAGCTCATGTTTTTTAATAATATTATTGAAATAATCGTCAATCGAACAGCAGCCAACCAATCCTGTTTGCTTGTGTCCATCCATAATGATTTGATACACATAAAAACTTTCGGCTTCGTCCTTGGACATATATCCCTCAGAAACAAGTTTGTCAAAATTGTCAACCCCTTTTTGATATACTTCCGGTGCATAGTGATCATGATCAGGAGGAAAATCTATTTCGGGCTTAATCACATGATAGAAAGAAATCGGATTTCCTTCGCAGGCATCCTTGGCCTCAGCATCGTTAAGAACGTCGTAAGGGCGAGATGCAATTTTATCGACATGTTCAGCTTTTGGTCTTATCGCTTTGAAAGGTACAAATACAGACATAAATTTGGTTTTTAGCTCCTTACCCACCATTAGGCAGGCCTACCTACCGTTAGGCAGGCTCGTCTTTCCAATTAAGACGATCGGCAGGTGAAAACTGCCAGGGTGCCTGGTTATTTTCAATATTCGTATTCATAGTGGCCAATTCGGAAGGGATTTTCGATTCTTCCATGACCATGTATCTTCTAAGGTCAACAATTATAGATAAAGGATCAATATTTAAAGGGCAAGCTTGCGTACAAGCATTACAAGTTGTACAGGCCCAGATCTCTTCCGGTAGTATATAATCATGTAATAATGACTTGTTGTCATCATAATCCTTTCCATGCTTGCTTATATTTTTCCCGACTTCTTTTAGTCGATCCCTGGTATCCATCATTATTTTTCTGGGCGAAAGCAACTTACCGGTTTGATTTGCTGGGCAATCTGAAGTACATCTACCACATTCAGTACATGAATAGGCATTCAACAATTGCACCCAGCTAAGGTCAGTAACGTCCTTGGCTCCAAAACTCTCGGGAGGTGCGGCATCCTCATCAGGAGCTGTGTAAGGATCTGCCGTGGGATCCAACATTAGATTAACTTCCTTGGTAACAGATGACATGTTATCCATACGGCCTAAATCTTCAATATTTGAAAAATAGACATTGGGAATTGACGTGATGACATGGAAATGTTTTGAGTAAGGCAACTCATTTAAAAAGATAAGTACTAACATAATGTGAGACCACCAGCCGATCTCATGGAATAAAATGGCAGTTTCTCCATTTCCAATGGAGGAAACGAATAATTCGCTAATCGGGAAGTATCCTTCAATAGGCCCTTCATGCGTCGCTAAATAGCCCATGTTCATACCTAGCAGGGAAACCATTAATAACATAATGAGTGCCAAGGCAATCGTGGCATCGAGCGTAGATTTTTTTTTGATCTCTTTTCCTTTGAATCTCTTGATATTTCCAAAATATCTTCTCGTTAAGAAAAGCAGGCAAGCAACTAAAATTAAAACTGCCATCACATCGCCGGATGCGGTAATGACGTCATAAAATCCTCCTGTTACGCCCAATACTCTATTCGTATTAAATATGCCATCTACGGTCATTTCTGCAGTTCCCACAGTAATTACAAGAAAGCCCCACCAAACAATGGCGTGCAGAATGCCTGAAACAGGACGTACCATCATTTTTGTTTGGCCAAAAGCCACCTTCAACAATATGATTGCCCGTTTCCCCGGATTGTCAAATCGATTCTCTTTCTTTTTTCCTAAGCGAATATTTCGAATAACTTTCCACATATTATAGCAGAAAAATCCACCGGCTAAGACAAAGATGACCAAGAATATTATGTTCTTTAACTCCATAGGGCTATGAAATTAGTTCTTTATGAATGGTAGAACCGATATAATCCAAAGGATAAAATGGGGTTGATCCGACTGGAATATTGATAAAAAGTATGTTGGAAAGACCAAAGTGCATTCTGAACCCTAAATCTAATAATCAATTCGCAAAAACTGATTATTTATTCATCCAATCTTTCAACTGTTCCTTGAGCTCGTCTTCCTCGGCCTTGGTTAGTTGAACACCTTTGACTTTACGTCCGAATAAAGAGAAGTGGACATATTTATTTGGATTATCACGTAGATCGTCTAATAAGTTTTGAACCGACTCATTGGTTTGAACTAACTCATTGTACAGACTGTCAGAGTGCAGGAGCTTACCAAGACTGCCCTCGCCATTGTTAACCTTCTCTAATACATCCGCAAATTCTGAGAGGGTTTCAGTGGCCTCAGCAAAGGCTCCT
>CAZCAD010000372.1:0-3790 GCA_964496525.1 uncultured Flavobacteriales bacterium
GGGAAAGACAAACATTAACTGATTCACCACCGGATAGCAGCTATAATGTTCTTGCGAAAGCTCTGTCATATTGTGATACAGCACCTCGCGCATATAATCATCATGATAAAATTGGTTGTATGAAATCAACTCATTTGGCGTATGTGCAAATGGATTTATGCCTCTGCTCAGGAGTTCTCCGTCCCAAAGAAATCTATAAAAATCATCTGATAATTCAGGAATAGCTAAAAGTGAAATACATCGGAGACCAATAGCTATCACCAAAATATTTCGAAAAGTCCACTTTTCAGTCTTCAACCAAAACCAGTAAAAAGCTCCAAATAAGAGAAGATATTGGCTGAAGAAAGAATAGAAATCTGATCGTGGTGTCTGGTAGCAGATGGTCCAATATAGAATTGCCATGACAAGCAAGAGCAGATGCGGCATCCAGGAATATTTACGTTTGGCTTCCACGAATGCGTAAAAATCTACATTTTCTGCGGATTTGAACAAAAAAAAATTAATTTTGCACCTGCCTGTCGGCAAAGGCAGGGACAATTTGAAACCGGATGGCAAAATCAAGAGAAGAAGACGGAGCACCGAAGCTAACAGGAACTGAGAGCTTTATTGACAAGTACAGAAAACCGATCCTTTTCGGTGGTGGAGCGGCGCTCTTGATCCTTATAGTCGTTATTGGATATCAAAAGTTGGTTTCTGAACCTGCTGAGCTGGAGTCTCAAGATGCCTATTGGAACGCATTTTATGAATTTCAAAACGAAGACACAACGGATGTTGCCTTGGTAGGAACCGATATTTATCTGGGGATGGAAGATGTTGCCAGCCAATATGAAGGAACTTCCGGGGGTTATATTGCGCAATATGTGTTAGCCATCAATGCTATTGAAAAAGGAGACTTTGAAGGTGGATTGATCTATCTGGAAGATTGCGAATTTGAAGATATTATGATTGGGACGCTTGTGATAGGGCTTAAAGGGGACTGCAATGTTGAATTAGGAAATTATGAAGAAGCAGCCACCTTGTTTGAGGAGGCCGCGGCTCGGGAAGAAAATGAATTTACTTCTCCCCTCTTTTTAAAGAAAGCCGGATTGACCTATGAAGAACTCGGTCAAAAAGACAAAGCTGCCGAAATGTATCAGAAAATCAATGATGAATGGCCACTCACTCCCGAGGGAATGGAAATTCAGAAATACCTGGTAAGAGCACAAAACTAATGGCCACTTTCGATAAAAATTTATCGAATTACGATAAAGAACAAATTCCTAGCGGTGCCGATTTTAAGATCGGCATTGTTGTTTCTGAATGGAATGACGATATCACCGGCAATCTTCTAAAAGGAGTAAAGGAAACGCTCTTAACAAATGATGTTCCGCAAGAACAGATCGATATACGATGGGTGCCGGGTGCTTTTGAATTACCGTTTGGAGCACAGTTATTTCTGGAAAAGGGAGAGGTTGACGCTGTAATTTGTGTGGGATCTGTGATTCAGGGGGAAACAAAACACTTTGATTATGTCTGCCAAACTACCGCCGAAGGAATTAAGGACGTCAGCCTAAAATATCAGAAGCCCGTTATCTTTTGTGTCCTCACCGATAACACCAAACAGCAGTCTGTTGATCGTTCCGGTGGAATTCATGGTAATAAGGGCGTAGAAGCTGCTGTAGCCTGTTTAAAGATGATCGCTCTAAAGAATAAGCTCTTATAAGGTTTGAGCACTCACTTACCTCATTTGCTAAATTTTCTGCATTTAATACAGAATTTCTACCGCCAGGGGTCAATTTTCTTCCTACCTTTGCTTCCCGTAGTTACAAAATCAAATAATGTCACCTTCGACAAAGTACATATTTGTAACCGGCGGGGTTACTTCTTCTCTTGGGAAAGGGATTATCTCAGCCTCACTCGCTAAATTACTTCAGGCCCGTGGATATTCGGTGACCATTCAGAAATTAGACCCTTACATTAACATTGATCCTGGCACTCTAAACCCCTATGAACATGGAGAATGTTATGTTACAAACGACGGTGCCGAAACGGATTTGGATTTAGGTCATTACGAGCGATTTTTAAATGTAGCAACCTCCCAGGCAAATAACGTAACCACCGGACGAATTTATTCTTCGGTAATCGAAAAGGAACGCAGAGGTGAATTTTTAGGTAAAACAGTTCAGGTAATTCCACATATTACGGACGAAATTAAGTACCGCATTCAAATTCTGGGTAAATCCGGTGATTATGATATAGTTATCACTGAAATCGGTGGAACAGTCGGTGATATTGAATCTCTCCCGTACATAGAATCCGTGCGGCAGCTAATGTGGGAGTTTCCTGAAAATACCCTTGTCGTTCATTTGACATTGGTTCCATTTCTTAAGGCTGCCGGTGAATTAAAAACAAAACCCACTCAGCACTCGGTTAAGGCATTATTAGAAGTTGGAGTTCAACCCGATATTCTGGTTTGTAGAACCGAGCACCATTTAGATGAGAACATACGAAAGAAAATAGCACGTTTCTGCAACGTTAGCCCATCTTCTGTTATTGAATCGATTGATGCCAAATCTATCTATGAAGTTCCGGTGATGATGCAGAACGAAGAACTCGATAAAGTAGTTCTTGAAAAGTTGGGACTGGAGGTTGGCCCCGATCCTGAATTGAAGGAATGGAAAGAATTTTTAGACCGTCTCAGAAATCCAAAGGATACGATAAAAATTGGTCTTATTGGAAAATACATTGAACTAAAAGACTCTTATAAATCAATTGCGGAATCTTTTGAACATGCGGGAGCTGCGAACGAATGCAAGGTCGAAATTTCCTGGATTCACTCACAGACGATCACCGAAGATAATGTGGCACATAAACTGGCGGATCTGCATGGAGTTCTTGTTGCACCGGGATTTGGATCTCGCGGCATTGAAGGCAAGATAACGGCAATTAAACATGCGAGAGAAAATAGAATACCATTTTTCGGAATTTGTTTAGGGATGCAATGTGCGGTTATTGAGTTTGCCCGAAATGTAATTGGATGGGACGATGCTCACACCGCTGAGATTTCAGAAGACAGCAAGCACCCCGTTATTGACCTGATGGCGGATCAAAAAGAGTTGACAGACAAAGGAGGAACGATGAGATTGGGTGATTATAACTGCGAACTTTTTGAAGACAGCAAAATTTACTCGGCTTATCAGGTAAAGGATATTAAAGAACGTCATCGTCATCGTTATGAATTCAATGATGCCTTTTTAAAGGACTTTGAATCGCATGGAATGGTCGCAAGTGGTAAATCCAGAATCTAATCTGGTGGAAGTTGTTGAAATTCCTGACCATCCTTGGTTTGTTGGTACACAGTTCCATCCTGAATATAAAAGTACGGTCGAAAAACCTCATCCGCTTTTCATTGCATTTTTACGAGCCTCCCTGGAAAAAAAAACGGCTAAACTGATAGCCACCGATCTGGCTGAAAATTAAAATATTCGTTACCACTCAGCAGGAAGTGAAACGCTTTTTCCGAGTCATGAAGGAAAATATAACCCCAAACCTGCCTTTGCCGAACTCGTCTCGCTGCGAAGCGGGTAGGCCGGCAGGTTTCAAATCCCAATACTCTCTGCGAGCTTTGCTTCTTTGCGGTCTCTGCGTGAAATCACAAATTTCAAACCTTGCCTACCATGCGCGCCTTCGGCACGTAAACCTTCGGCAGGCCTAAAATCAAGCACTTAGTTCCCATAAAATTAATGTGACCACAAACCTGCCTTTGCCGGACTCGCCTCGCTGCGAAGCGGGCAGGCAGGTTCCCAATCAC
>CAZCAD010000373.1:0-3772 GCA_964496525.1 uncultured Flavobacteriales bacterium
AAGACTTTATGGTGGAGTTCTATTTCAGACAGTTCCTCCTCAAGCTCCTCTCCCATTTCGCCCAGCTCTTTTTCAAGCTTTTCACTCATCTGTTCCAATTTTTTTTCAAGATCTTTGAAGTCCAACTTCATTTTGAAGGTCTTATCGTCCCAATCATGCGGTTCTCCATTTACTGTCGAAATGCAATTAAAATCGCTGAAATCCAAATCGATGTCCAACATCTCATCCGTCAAACGGATATAACTCAGGTTTTTGTCATTTTCAAACCCCAATTCTGCCAAATAATCATGTTCGTCATAATCTGAATTTATCGGAACTATTGTGTCATAAGTTGTTACCTGACCCTGAATAGATCGAATGATCTGAATTTTTTTTATTGCCGGATCATCATTCTCATCAACCGGTGTCGAATTCCCTGCATGCGTAAAACTGTAGGACACTATTCCTACACCGATCATTAGAGCACAAGCTGCGGTGATTGTTAAAATGTGTTTTGCTTTCATTGTTGTTGTTTTAATGCCATCTTCGTCTGCTGTAGTTTTAGCGGAAGCCAGATCGGCTGATTTGCTGACAAAGTTAGATTAACAGCTCTCGCCTTAAGGTTAAAGAAAACTTAATGCAGGTTAAAAAAGGTTAAAGTTTGGATTTTGCCCCCCATCCCCCTTACTTTTGCTTATATGAGAGGTAAATCCAGCATAGCGTCCCGATTCAGCCTACCCACTTTGATAAGTGTCATGGTACTTGCCTTGATCGGTATTATCATCATACAATATTTGTGGATTGATCGGACCGTTACGGAGAAACAAAATTTGATCGATCAAAAAGTCTATCAGGCCGTAAAAAATGTCGATCGGCAATTGTCAGACTTTCATGTACTTGCGTTTACAACTGATTCTCTTTTAAGGATGGGAAGTGACTTCTACCTGGACACAAGATTTAATTCGAAAAAAGATTCATTTCATCAATCACTGTTTTTGGATGATGAGTCTTTGGACTGCTGTTATACTGACCAGGAGGCGGCGGCCAGTCTTTTTGAACATTATGTAAGAAAAGGTAAAAAAGATAAAGTAAAGAAAGATAAAGATTCGGGCAGGATATTTCGAATAGAGTTAAACAGTAGCATCAATTCAGATGATGAAGATTTTTTTAAAGATAATGGTGGGGCATTTGTCGGGTTTCAGAATTTTCATGCAGCCATGGATAGCCTGGATAATCATCTCAACATGATTGCGGAGGTCGGTGACTTATTTGATCGAATTGCGATAGAGTTGAGAGGGGGAATGACCGAAGGAAGATTGGACAGTGCAAAGATTGCTCAATTCATAAAAAAAGAATTTAAATCATCCGGTTTGGAGCCTCCCAACGCCTGGACTCTGTACGATACTTATGAAAAGGAAACGGTGGTTCAGCCAAAAGAGAAGATGAATTGGGATTTTGACATCCCACTTTTCACAAATGACATTATGCATCCGGGACAATATCATTTACAGCTTAATACCTCGAATAACAATGAACTTATTTGGGCAGATATCAGATCGATGATCCTCATGTCACTTCTCTTTATCGCAATAATATTCTTCGCCTTCGCCTTCGCTATACGACTAGTGATCAAGCACAAAAAAATTAGCCAAATCAAGTCAGACTTTATCAATAATATGACCCATGAGTTCAAGACACCGCTTGCGTCAATTTCAATCGCGGCGGATTCTATTGTTCACCCAAGTGTTAGAAACCATGCGGATCAAATTGATAAATATGTGGAGGTGATTCAGGCGGAGAAAACGAAACTGAATGATCATGTTGAACGGATTTTGGAGGTCGCTTCTCTGGATAAGGACTCACTTGATATTCCTACCGAAGAAGTTTCTATTAATGAGATTGTTAAATCCTCAACTCAGAAATTGAGTTTATTATTGGAAGAACGTCAGGTAGAGCTGTCCATCGATGAAAGGGGAGAAGCAAAAATATTAGGTAATGAATTTTATCTTGAGCGGGTGTTCACCAATATTATTGAGAACAGCATTAAGTATTCAAGAGACAAAGCCGAAATTTCAATTAGTATCGAACAAAATGAAGATCAGGTGGAGGTATCTATTTCTGATAATGGCATAGGGATGGACAAAAAACAAATTGAAAAAGTATTTGACAATTTTTATCGGGTTCAAAGCGGCAATGTCCATAATACCAAGGGATTTGGACTGGGACTGAGCTACGCCAAACTAATTACCGAAAAATTAAAGGGCACAATTAGTATGGAAGGTCAACTAAATAAGGGGTGTACGGTTAAACTCAAATTTCCCCTTGCGGCTTAAAGAGAAGGATTATGGAGAAAAGAATACTCTTGGTGGAAGATGAGGAAAACTTTGGGTCTCTGCTGAAGAATTATCTCGAATTATCCAATTACAGCGTTGTATGGGCCAAAAATGGAGCTGAGGGCTATTCCATATTTATGAAAGAGGAATTTGACTTATGCATTCTTGATATCATGATGCCTCACATGGATGGTTTCACATTGGCAAAAAAAATCAGGGCAAAGTCTCAGAGCGTTCCCTTTTTCTTTTTGTCTGCAAAAAACGCGAAAGAGGATTTATTGGAAGGTTATGGCGTGGGAGCCGATGACTATTTAACCAAGCCTTTTGACACCGAGATATTACTATTAAAAATATCCGCCATTTTTAATCGCCTGGAGAACAGCGACGTTCAATTAGAGCATAAAGAGCAGTACGATTTTGGCTCCTTCTCTTTTAATCCAATGGACCGGATGTTGAAACATCCCAAGTCGAATGACTGTAAGTTATCTCCGAAGGAGGCCGGTCTTCTTGAATTACTGTGTCAGTATGAAAACACGGTGATGCCTCGAGAGGTGGCCCTGAAAAAAATCTGGAATGAGGATAATTACTTTACGAAGCGGAGCATGGATGTCTATATTACCAAATTACGAAAGCATCTTGCGGTTGATCCGGGCATAACAATTGATACCTTTCATCAGAAGGGTTTTCAACTTCGTGTTAATTAATTGAGAGCTTACTTCTTCTTTTGATACTTAGCAGCAATTGCCGCCAGCACTTCAGACTTAGATTCTGTATTGGTTTTACCCTTGAGTTCCGGCATTGTGTACGGCAAGTTGTTTTTCTTGGCGTACCAGGGGCCTTCAAAAACGATGTCTGAAATACCAATTACAAAAAGTAAATATGCCGCATTAAATACGATGCATAAAATTTTATCACGACGCTCGTGTTTTCCAAATGAATCGCAAATCTCCGTAAAAATCTTCCCAATAAATATGGCCATTGGAATAAATGCCGCACCCAGTATTGCCAAAGGTATGGCCATGTGAGCCCATGTGGATGGTCCATGAATCCAATGCCCATCAAAGTCTCCAATTTGTTCCCAAACCGGAAATAACCCATTAAACTCTTTCCAGAATATAGCGACCACGACTAAAAAAACAGTACCCGGAGCGAGAATCCAGAGTGCATGCTTCCTTGGACGACCGACAAGTTCAACAAAGACGATTACATTCCAGACCGGAACCAATGCCGACAATCCGGACTTTCCTGCTTTACCGTAAAGCGCGATCTGAGATATGAGTCCAATAAATCCGCAGACGGCAATCATAATTAGCCATCCGGGAGACAAAGAAGCTAAGTAGTTGATCATGACCTAATGTGTTGATTTCTGGAAATTTACAAAAAAAATAGTAGTCACCGAGTCCCATTCAAAAATGAACTATTAACAATGATTTATTAACAAACTGTGAGTCAGGGGATTA
>CAZCAD010000374.1:0-3771 GCA_964496525.1 uncultured Flavobacteriales bacterium
TATTAGACATTATAACAACTGAATGTGCATGGCAAAAAAACTCTTTTTCCGTTAGTCTGCGTTATTTTCTCTAACCGTAGCTGTGGCTACGCTTATCAAAAATGCCTTGGCTAACAAAAAAATAGTAATTTTTACCTCTATACAAATCCAGTTGTTATAATGTCTATTGAAAATTCACTTTAGTAATTGAGTGATGAAAAAAATTAATCTTCTGTTTACTGCGGTAGCTCTTTTGGCATTGCTTTCAGGATGCAAGAAGGATAACATTCCATGTGAGAAATCCATACTTTTTGAAGAAAGTTTTGATAGCAACACTAATTGGACCATAGTTGGTGAAATTGACAGCCTGACAGCTATACCTCATCATTTTGGCTTTGCCGGTAATTCGGAAAAGTCGCCAGCCTTTAAACGATTTAAAAATAAATTTTAGAAACTCATCAGAATAAACTAAATTTACATTTTCCAATTTGAAATGAATGGAAGCCGTCATGGGGCAATACACCATTCAGGCCGGATTTGATACGAAATGGTAAAAGAAAAGAAAACATGTTTATTAGTGGGTCGGATGCCCTTTGACGAGGAATCAACCAGAGAGGCTATTGGACGAGAAGATCTCAATCTTATGTTTGGAAAGGAAATGGTTGAGTTAGAACAGGCCTTCGCTCGATCACCGATAGATGTTGTCATTGTTGGCGATGGCGTGAATCATCAAGATCGTCAAAAAATCATCGAATATGTTTGCGCTAAAAGCAAGTCTACTTCCTTACACATGAAAGACTGGGAGTCAGAAAGAGAGGGAATGATGCCTTTTTTTAATCGCGTACTGAATAACCTTAATTGAGAGGTAGTGAGAATTGTCAATGTCAAAGAAGGCCGTTCGGCTTTTTTTCCGGCGATATCAATCAATAAAAAACTGTGACGAAAACAATTCTGTTGTTTCTATCCGTACTTGACGGAGTTCTAATGAGCCGTGGGTCATCGGACAAATCATTCGCAACAGATAAAAATTCATTTCAGCAGAACGATACTGTACAAGTCTCAAGATTACTGGTTGAGGCCATTGTAAAAGCAGATACAAATCTCATATCGATGTTAATCCCTTCGAATTCAGATATTGATTATCTTACTAAAGAGGAAAAAAAAGATAGCAGTCTTAGCGAAAAAAAACTGAAAATGATGAAAGGTTAAAACTAATGAATGAGCACAAAGCACCAATATAAAATCACAAATACCTGGACTGGTAATCCGGGTGAGGGAACAATCGATGCAGCATCGTATGAGCGCAGTCATACCATTTCAATTGAAGGAAAGCCGGATTTAATCTGTTCATCCGATACTCCTTTTCGAGGTGAGGGAAACAAGCACAATCCTGAGGATATGATGGTGGCGGCTTTGTCTGCCTGTCACATGCTTTGGTATCTACATCTCTGCGCGGATGCAGGCGTTATTGTGATGAATTATGTCGATCATGCAGAGGGAACATTGGAAGTGCGTGAAAACGATGGTAGCTTTACTGAAGTCGTTTTGAAACCAATTGTCACAGTCAAAGATATCTCGATGGTTGACAAAGCGCTGGCGATTCACCAAGAGGCCAATCGCCGATGCTTTATAGCCGGATCGGTCAATTTTCCGGTGGAACATGAAGCTGAGGTTGTTGTTGGCAACTAATAGACATCTTTCCCAAAATAACTTCAAGGCGCTAAAAGTGTCTAATGAAATCTCCACAACCGAAAGGCAGAAATATCCTGACCTCCCCGGCCACCTAACAACTGTCGGGCAACTGATTCTCCAATTGCAGCAGCATGTTTGAAACCATGACCTGAGCAGGGCGAAACCAGATAAACGGATTTCATTTCCGGATGCCAATCTAAAATAAAATGTGAGTCGCTACTGACAGTATATAGACAAGCAGTGGCTTTGACACATTCGTTCTTCAGTCCCGGAAATTTATGACGAACAAAGTTCTCGTAGATCTCGTCGATTTCCTCCTGACTTACATCCCGCTCCACCTCATCGGCTCGACATCCTGTGACGTATTGCTCGGTCGCGAGCTTTACTCCACCCCCTTTTCCATCCATCGCCGGAAAACCATAATAAACGGAATCAAATCCTTCAACTTCCCAAACAAAAAGTGGAAACTGATCTTTTTCAAATTTTTCAATCGGCTCATCCGTATCAAACCAAAATAAAGTTTGACGATAAACCTTGACGAGATCTGTCAAATTTTCTCTCAGCAATTCCGGTAACCAGGGACCGGCGCAAATAGCAACCTTAGCAGCAAAATACTCGCCTTCAGAAGTATTTACCACTAGCCCGGATTCTGTTTCTCCATAATAAACCACTTTCTCATTTGTCCTTATCTCCGCGCCATATTTTTTTGCCATCTGAAGTTGAGCCCTTACACAGTTTTCCGGAAAGAGGACTCCCGCTCCCTCTTCATAATATCCGTATTCGTCATTGTTTACACTATAAGCCGGAAAGCGGTTTCGAATCTCAGTCGCGTCTAAAAGCTCATGTTTAATGTCAAATTTCCTGGCGATCTCGACGGTAGTTTGAAAAAAGTCTTCGACATGCGAAACAGTAGTTTGAGAATCATTCGAAATAATGAGAAGACCGGTGATTTCCAATAGCGGCAGACCGGTCTCGGCCTCTATCTCTCTCCATATTTCATTTGATCGCATTACCAAAGGAGTATATTGTTCCCCCTCTCCTATTGCCTGTCTGGTGACTCTTGACGAACCATGCGATGATCCGAGCTTATGTGGAGGATCATATTGATCAATACCCAGGACATTCGCTCCACTTTTTGCCAATTGATACGCAACGGCAGATCCCATTACTCCAAGACCAAGAACTATCGTGTCATATTTGATCTGTTGATTCATGAGGATGGCTTTGAAAATACGATAAAACCAAGATTATCAACTAAATCGTTAGGATTGATCCTTATTTATAATGTCTAATAGAGATTATATCTTTTCCATTGGACCTTCGGAATAAGTATCTTGGACCGGCTTAAGTGGGTAAAGCGCCATCGCTTCCAAACCGGCAGCCCAGTATGTGCTTTACTCGAAAGTTAGCCACAATTGGGTTCGGGAATTTTTTTCGTACCTTCTAAGTTATGGATATAAAAGCAACTAAAATCGAACTTGCAAAGCTCATCCTGAGTTTAGAGAACCCATCTCTTATCCAGAAAATACGTGACTTGCTCAAAAGCGAGACTGAGAATTTTGCGGACACATTGACCGAGCACGAGGAGCAGGAAATAGGGCTTGCTATCAAGTTGCTTGACCAGGGAGAGCGGACTTCCTATGACGATTTTCTCAAAAGCGTTTCATGAGTAAATTTCATGTGTATTTATCACCTTGCTTCGCAGTAGCTGTGCTTCTGCGGTCATCGAAGTATTCCTCCGCATCAAATTATCTGGATGATGAAGGCTTTCTGGAAGAGGTTTTTTGCTTGGCTCCACCTGTTTGGACGGTTCGTTAAAATGTTTGGGCGTAGGCCGCAGCAGTACAGATACTGCGGAACGGGACAATCCAATTGTAGGGATTAATCGAAACACATGGTTTCAAATGTCTGAAGCAAAAAATAGATATAAACGAGTTCATTTACCCTATCGGGTCCTGGGTCCACTAATGGTGCATGGGAAAAAGGTTAGAAAATGGAATTAAAACTAATGCTAACAGGTAGCTAAAACACAAATTTGCCGTCCTCTCAACGGGGAATAATCAAACAAAATGATTCAAACAATCGCCCCACGAATGCACC
>CAZCAD010000375.1:0-3759 GCA_964496525.1 uncultured Flavobacteriales bacterium
GAAGCGGCGAAAGGCTGTGACACCATCATCCACATTGCCTCACCATTTATTATGAGCGTAAAAGATGCACAAAAAGATTTGGTTGATCCCGCACTTAATGGTACGCGATACGTTCTAAATGCGGCTTCAAATTCAGGAAGCGTTAAAAAAGTTGTATTGACTTCAAGTGTTGCTTCCATTCATGGCGATGCCCAGGACATGGAACTTCAAGGTCTCAAAGAATTCACTGAAGAACACTGGAATACAACAAGCAGTTTAACACACATTCCGTACAGTTATTCCAAAGTTCTTGCAGAAAAAGAAGCGTGGAAAATTGCAGAGGCCCAGAATGACTGGAAATTGGTCGTCATCAATCCGTCATTTGTGCTGGGACCCATGCTGACAACAAGCTCCAACTCAGAGAGCATTAGCGTCGTTAAAAATTTTCTGAATGGGAAATTTAAAAGTGGAGCAGCAGAACTTTATTACGGCCTGGTTGATGTCCGTGATGTAGCCCAGGCACATATTCTAGCCGCAGAATCTGAAACTGCCCATGGCAGGCACATTCTCTCTCCACGTGTTTTGAATCTCTTAGAAATTTCAAAGGTTATTGAAGGTGAATTTCCAGGAAAGTATAAACTTCCTAAAAAACTAGCGCCTAAATGGTTGTTAGGACTAATCGGCTTCATGTTCGGGGTCACACGAAAATTTGTAAAGCAGAATGTCGGATTCAAGATCAATTTAAACACTTCGAAAAGCATCAATGAATTGGGCATAAGCTATTTACCCATTGAAAAAACGATGAAAGATATGGTAGTGAAGATGCATGAGCTTGGTTTAGTGAAAAATTAATAATTAGGTCGACCTGAACTTCCGTTTTATCGCTTATCTTTCTAATTCACTTTAAAAAAAGCGAATTATGAACTTAGGAGCATTTTCAGTCAGTTTGGTCGTAAAGGATCTTAACAAATCCAAAGAGTTTTACGCCAAACTGGGTTTCATCCCATTGAGTCCTGATACAGGCCAGGGATGGCTGATTTTAAAAAACGGAGATCATATTATAGGCCTTTTTCAAGACATGTTTGAGAGCAACATTCTGACCTTTAATCCGGGCTGGGACCAAAATGCAAAAAATCTCGAAGAGTTTACGGATGTAAGGGATTTGCAAAAGCAATTACGTGAGCAGGACATCGAATTTGTGGCCGAAGCGGATGAATCAACAGAGGGACCGGCCCATTTGATTGTCACCGATCCTGACGGAAATACCATTATGTTGGATCAGCATAGATAAAATGAAATTCACCAAAGCGAGAAGTCGCAAACCCACAAGGAAATTTGCTGCCATCCAAGGCATCATTGCCTTCATCACTTTAGGAATTGCCATTACTGTCTTATTCGCCGATTGGTGGCCTGCGCCGCAAATTAATATGTGGCAAGCCGGGATTTTGGGAGACGAATACTACCCAATCATTACCTTCCTCGCGATTTGGGTTCCAATCTGTTTTCCGCTGCTTTTCTTAACAAAAAAGCTTTTTGGCGAATATCAAGACCCTGAGGCAGCGTCATATACCAAAGAGAAATCTGACGATCTGGAAGACTTATGACACAAGAACAATGGATCTGGCGATAAAAATCTTCACCAAAAAGCATTTTATTTTTATATCCATCCTAATTCTGACGGCCTGTGGCGCGAACAAGGAAATACCCTTTACGAAGCTGAGCGAGAATTTGGACCTGATCACCATCGCTATGGACGCTAAGAAAAGTCAATTGCAACCCTCAGACTCAAGATTTTCTGAATTGGCCGAATTCATTAGCAAACAGGAGTCGGGCTGGGGAACCGGAGGAGTCGGTACTTTCCCAACTCCCGAAATTTCGATTTCTTTTTATTCACAGAAGGAACTTAAGTTTCCGTTATGGATTGAAAGCGACTGGATCCGAACCCGAATCGAAGGAAAGTCCTATTCAAAAAATGTATCTCCGGAAGAGTTGGATCAGTTTAAAAACCTCTGTGCTCTGTGATATAAGCCCGTATCCTCCTTGCCTTCGCGTAGCCGCTTCGGCGAAGCAAGGCGGGGTAAAATTCGCTAAGCACTCAACAATTCAAAAAATCAATCATTCAACAATTATTTAGCGTATTTTTACGGCTCCTTTTGAAACCCCCTAAGGATATATTTTATGCTAATAGAAGAATTAACAAAGACCTTACTTACTCAAAACCTTGAAGATCCCTCAGTTTTAGCACAGACGGAGTTGTCATCTCCAAAACAAATTCTACCGGATGCCAATGTCATTAAAATCGGAGGTCAAAGCTTTATTGACCGCGGTAAAAAAGCAGTCTTTCCATTGATTGAAGAGATTAAAGAGAATTTACCGAGGCACAAAATGATTATAGGTACCGGAGCCGGGACGAGAGCGAGACACGCCTACAGTGTGGGAATTGATCTGGGAATGCCCACCGGCGTTTTGGGACTATTAGGAACCTTCGTTTCCATCCAAAATGCGAAAATGATCCACTACCTCTTGGCAGATCAAGGGATTCCTTACATCGAACCGGGAGGCTTTTCTCAATTGCCACTCTATTTGAAAGAAAGAAATGCCGCCATATTTTTTGGAATGCCACCCTATACCTATTGGCAACGAAGTCCTGAAATTGGAAAAATTCCACCCTACAGAACAGACACGGGTTGTTACCTGATTAGTGAAGTATACTCAACAAGAAGCATGATTTATGTCAAGGATGAAGACGGTTTGTACACAAATGATCCGAAGAAAGATCCAAATGCCAGTTTCATTCCGAAAATAACAGCGGAAGAATTAGTAGAAATGGATTTACAAGATATTGTTGTAGAGCGCGCCGTTATTGACATGATGGTGAATGCTAAAAACGGAAGACAAATTCAGATTATCAACGGAATGGTGAAAGGAAACTTGACAAGAGCACTGAACGGTGAGCACGTCGGAACAATCATAAAGGCGTAGAAGATGAAGCACGATAACCATATTCAATCCATGTTCATGAGAGAAAGTCTCCTGGACAAAAAGGTGATGATTCAGGGACATGACACACCGACTTTCAGAATGCTGCCTCACGTTCATATTATTAAAATCGGTGCGACTTCGTTCATTGATAAAGGAAGGGAAGTGACTTACCCTGTCGTGGATAAAATACGAGAGATTCTAAAAAAAGAAATACTGGTTATTTCAACCGGAGGTGGCGCGAGAAGTAAACATCTGTTTTCCGTTGGATTGGACCTCGGTCTTCCAACCGGAGTTTTGGCGCAATTAGCAGCGGAAGATGCTTTAGGAAATGCACATATTTTAGGAACACTGCTCTCTCCTGAGGGCGTTATAGCAATTCCACCTGAATCCATTGGACATCTGCTGCCATTATTCTTGAAAGCCGCACCCGGAGTGATTTATGCAGGCATGCCTCCTTACTCTATATGGGAGCATCCATCAAAAACCGGGAATATTCCGGCCCACAGAACAGATGCAGGCACGGTCATGGTCGCTGAGACATTTGGAATGAAATCAGTGACGCTGGTTAAGGATGTAAATGGACTTTATGATGATGATCCGAATATTAATGAGAACGCAAATTTCATCGATAAGATATCGGTGGATGATCTTGACAAACTTAATTTAAAAACGCTTCCATTCAATCGGGTTGTTATCGACATTTTGAAAACATGCAAGCTTTGCAACAGCTTTCAAATTATAAATGGAAATGATCCGGATCTGATTGAAGCCTCGATAAACGGTGAACATGTGGGAAGC
>CAZCAD010000376.1:0-3743 GCA_964496525.1 uncultured Flavobacteriales bacterium
CGAGGTGCTTTGTAATTCTTTGGAGTGCTCTCAAAAACTCCTCTATAAATCGGATCGTCAGAGTTAAAGTAAGCCAATTCCAAATCGACAGAATCAAGTCCGGATAGCTGTGGCAATTGATGCTTGGCCAGATAAGAATTCCAGTTTTGGGTATCGATGTTCTTGCCGGGAATTAAAACGACGCTGGCACCATTTTTTAATGCCTCATCGCACAAATCCATTACACCGCTTGGAATCTTATCAATGTTTTGAAATATAATGAGCTCTTTGTTTTTTAATTCTTCCTGAGTGATTCGATCAATAGACACTGACACAGCATTATAGTAGTCATCGAGGGCATATAATTGCTCCAAATTTTGGTTCTTTGCTGTACTGGACTTGACGATCAAAATCTGAACTTCTTCTTTGATGTCATAAGTAAAATAAAAGATATCATCAAAGAATAATTGAGTAGTTGCAATACTCAGTTCTCCTCGTTTCGTACCTGAACTTCGATCTGTAAAACTAATTTTCTCATCCGTAAACGAATTAGGTCCGATAGAAATTGGTTTTGGCGATGGATCGGTGTCATTAATCCTCAAACTTACACTCAAATCGTTGACCTGATTTTCGCTCAAGTTTCTAACTCTAAAGTAAACATCTATACGTGCGTTAAGCCGGTGAACCGGTGTTTCAAACCAAACGCTGTCGATGAAAATATTTCCCTTTTGTTGAGGACTGGCCTTATAGAAATAAGTTGGAATTTCGTCTATACCAAGTTGACCAAATTCAGTCGTGCTTTCTTGAAAGTCTCCAAAAAGAAAAATGCGACGATTTCCCTCTTGTTCTGAAGCTGACAGCAGATCATTTTGCAGAGTGATCACTTGTCGTAGTTGGGTAGATTTTGATGAAAGATCAATCTCCTTAATCATGGATATAACTTCGTCCCTTGAATAAAATCGTTGGTGAATCGACAGAAGCTCAGCCGTAATTAAATTCACCTTTTCATTTTCATCCAGGGAACGTACAAGCTCAATAGCTTTGTTTTTGACTTCGTTTAATAAGTTGCCATCCAATCCCTCTGCCTGCATGCTGTAGGAATTATCGATATAGACCGAGCTTATATTTTCTGTAACTTTTCCGTCCGCTGCCGGGATATAAGGTTGTGCAAATGCCGCAATGATGCAGAACATTGCGAAGAGCCTGCTAAACAGAACTAAAAGGTGCTTCAATTTGGCCCCGGATTTAGAATCCTCAGTTACCTCTTTCAAGAATTTGACACGTGAAAAGTAAACTGTACGGTATCGTCTAAAATTAAAGAGGTGAACGATTATTGGAATAGCCAATAAAGTTAAAGCCCACAGAAATCCCGGATACACGAAGTTCATAATGTTTTTTAAACAATTTCAGTGCAAATATGCTAATAACGATTCTATTTCAGATCATTATTTGATGATTGGCAAATCACCGTTTATGCCAATTCCAAAAAGGGCAAAATCATATTTGCAAGGATCTTTGGCATCTAGCTTTCTGAGTGAAATCATCAATTCTTCCAAGGCCTTCCAGTCATTCAATTTTCGATGAAGAAGTCCGAGATTCCTGGCTACATTTCCTACATGCACATCAAGTGGAACGTAAAGTTCGGAGGGCTTTATCTGATTCCATAATCCAAAGTCAACTCCGCGATT
Organism: uncultured Flavobacteriales bacterium; assembly: GCA_964496525.1. Taxonomy (GTDB): domain Bacteria; phylum Bacteroidota; class Bacteroidia; order Flavobacteriales_D; family Crocinitomicaceae; genus JAKSBJ01. Next base: position 1,668 of record CAZCAD010000376.1, read on the forward strand.
GTCTCTTCTAACCATCCACCTGAGGAACATATTAAGTCGCTTGCATGCTGAATTGCTCATCGGATTGGATAAATGTTTTTCGCTTCTTTTCTCGTGCTCGGTTTTTAAAAATGTCTGTCTAAAGTTGCCGATCCTTTCCTTCATCGTGTTCCCACGACTAAAAGCTCCTTCAAGACCATGAGTATTGAGATAGATCGATCTCAGAGCAAGGATAAAAAAACGAAGGTCGGTCGGATTGAACGTGCGATGAACAAATTCTAATTCCATCAATTCATCTTTAGAAGCGTTCAGAACAAATTCATACGGTTGAAACCCCATGATATCCAATAATCGTTGCCCATTTGCAATAATAGTAGACCGTTGACCCCAGGCAATTGTCGCTACAATAAAGGCTGCAATTTCAATATCCTCTTTTGAATTTAGTTGGTGCGGGATTGAAATGGGATCATCAATGATAAATGAGCGCTGATTATACTCATCCGCTTTTTCGTCCAGAAATTCCTTAATAATTGAATGCATCAGACAATAAGACCATCTTTCATCACAAATTTGACATCAGCCATTTCAGCAAGTTGTTCATTATGTGTTACAATTACGAAAGTCTGATTCAATTCCTCCCTTAAACGAAAGAAGAGTTCATGTAACTCATTCGAATTTGCTGAATCCAGATTTCCCGAAGGCTCGTCGGCAAATATAATATCAGGATCATTGATTAGGGCTCTTGCAACTGCCACTCGTTGTTGCTCTCCTCCTGAAAGTTGCGACGGTTTGTGTTCGAAGCGATCTTTAAGTCCAAGAAAGTCAAGCAGATCTTCGGCCTTTTTCGTCATTTCTATCTTATTCCGCCCGCCAATGATTGCAGGAATAACGACATTTTCAACTGCCGTAAACTCCGGTAGTAATTGATGAAATTGGAATATAAAGCCTAAATGATTATTTCTGAACTGTGCCAGTTTGTTGTGGTTAAGCCCAAGAACATTCTCATTATTGATCACGATTTCCGCCTCACCTGAATCAGGACTGTCCAAGGTACCCAGGATTTGCAAAAGCGTCGTCTTTCCGGCTCCTGAAACACCAACAATACAGACGATTTGTTTGTGCTCAACCTTCAGATCGATCCCCTTGAGAATAGTCAAATCTCCAAAGCTTTTATAAATTCCCTTTGCTTCTAACATCAATGGCTAAAAATAAGTAGTTTTGAATTCTCAATTATCAAATTTCCTGTTTATTTTTATAGATCAGATGGTGAAAGTATTTAAGGTCGGAGATAAGGTTTCTGTTTTAAACGAGACAATAAAGGGAAGAATCGTCGAAATCGAAGATGATTCCATAATTATCGTGGATGAGCATGGATTTAGACGATCTTATTCCACAGATCAGATCGTTCTACATACAGAATCGAATTATAATTTCGATGATCCGGAGACAGTGGCCATGGTTGAAAATAAATTGAAGAGCATTCGCAAGAGTAAACTGCTTGATAATTCTGATCTCTCCAGGAGAAATTACATTGACTTACACATCGAGGAGATCAGAGAAGATTATAGAAACCTGACAAACTTCGAAATTGTCCAGATTCAAATGGAGAGTTGCAAAACGTTTATTCTAAGAGCCCTTGATTCTAAGCACAAGAAAGCTTATATCATTCATGGCAAAGGGGAAGGAGTCTTAAAGGACGAAGTTCTTGCATTTTTACTCAAACTGAGAACAGAACACAACATTCAAATTGAATTCCATGATGCTCCATACTCAGAATTTGGAATAGGTGGGGCGACCGAAGTGATATTTCTTTGATTATTTGGTCTATAAATGGTGATTTAATCTCCTCTCAGGATTATCCATCTTTTATCCACAATTACCAACTGCCAGTGCCTTTTATGCGTATTATTAAAGTAGATCACCACTGTATGCTATCTAAAGTTACTTACTCTTGTCATTGTCAGGCGGGCTGGATTCAAGTCCGCCGATTCCGATAATGGCTCGGTTGAGGCTGTTAATAAATCATACCCATTGCCTCACAAAAACCTTTCATTTGCGTTTTAAATGATTATTTTTGGAGGTTACTTAAGGTCCTGA
>CAZCAD010000377.1:0-3692 GCA_964496525.1 uncultured Flavobacteriales bacterium
AACAGTTATCTCCTGTTACAGGAGCACCCAGTGCTACTCCACTCGCAGTACAAAGTCCCGGATCGGGAGCAACCGAAATATCGGCAGGACAAGTAATTGTTGGAGACTCAGTATCATTTACAGTCACATTTTGTGTACAAGTTGCTGTGTTACCGGAAGGATCGGTCACCGTCCAAGTAACCGTTGTCGTTCCCAATGGGAAAACTGCCGGTGCATCATTCGTCGTTGAAGCAACTGCGCAATTATCAGCAGTAACCGGTGCTCCAAGAGCGACTCCCGAAGCTGTACATAAGCCGGCATCATTGCCAACTATAACATCGGCTGGACAAACTATTGTTGGTGGTTCAGTATCGTTAACGGTTACATCTTGTGTACAGCTTGCCGTATTTCCCGTGGGATCAGTTACCGTCCATGTTACTGTAGTAGTTCCTACCGGGAATATTGCGGGAGCATCATTTGTCGTCGAAGCTACAGAGCAGTTATCCCCTGTTACAGCTGCACCTAATGCCACACCGCTTGCCGTACAAAGTCCGGGATCATTGCTAACTGTCACATTCGCAGGACAAGTTATAGTAGGGTTAATTGCGTCTCCGGCAAAAGGTCCGCCTGAAAAAACATGCGTACAACCAAGAGGATCTGTAATACTAAAACTATATAAATCTCCGGGGACAAGACCAGTAATTGTAACAGTACCGCCATGAGTTATAGGCGTTCCGGTTAAGGAACCTGCTCCAGTATTTACCATGGGGTAATCGCTTCCGTTTATTTCTTGACTTCCACCTGTGACTGTCACTGTGACGGTTCCGGCACAATCGTCAATAACAGAAGCGAAAACAACATCATTTAAATAATGTATCTGAATTGGGGTGCCTACATCGAAACATCCATCACCATTTCCATCTATTTGCAACCCACCACACGCACCATCATCATCCCCATCATCAACAGTTACAGGTACAAACCATACTTCATCTCCTGGATTAATGGTCGGTGGAAACGAAGATGGATTACAGTCAAAGAAATCCTCTCCGGTCCAAAACAAACTACCACTTGCTGCCCAGTTTGGATCTGTATCCGGATTACCGGTAGTTGGCGGAAGGTTGATATAAATCGCATACATTAATTCCGGTATAGTAGTACAAGGAGGAGGACCTGATGCCCAACCAATTGGAAGAACATAATCATCATTACTTACAATACTAAAACAAGAAAGTCCATCTTCACAAACCCAAATTTCATTGCCTACAATCACTGTGCTTCCACCGGTTGCTGAAATTGTAAATGTTCCGACATCAGCAGTACATGGGACCTCAAAAACGCTTATACAATATGTTCCAGTCGCTCCGGCGAAACCATCCAATTGAATCCAATAGGTTTGTCCGGGCACTAATCCTCCGACCGTCAAAGTAGATGTCAGACCTGTTCCTCCATCTTCATCACAGCCATATTCAAACATTGTAGCAGGGCAAAGTGTTGCATCACCGGCAGCAGCTCCCAAAAGGTTGATTTGCGTATCAAAGTCGGTTGGGGGATTATCCGTGGTTATTGTTACGACTCCGGAAGGGGGACAAACAAATGAAAACCAACAAGCGGCATCAGTAGGATCTCCTCCAAATCCACAAGACATGGTAAAATCCCCAGCCAGAGTGGCTAAAAAGTTACTTCCGGTAGTGCAAGGTGCGTCAACTGTAAGAGGTACTGCTGTTGGACAATCATCATTTCCCAGCCATTGGCCGAAACCGGTGCTAGAGAAAATCGTTGCGATGAATATTAATGCTAACTTCTTCATATCATAATATCATGAGGGTGAATAGATCTTAACTGATCTAGAAAATTCTTTTTTCTTCTTTAACTAAAAGCGGATTTTCATAAATCCACTTTTTCAAATCCCTTCGAAAGGCATTTTTATCCTTGTAAGATTCATAAACCGGAAAGCCCATTGGAAGCGTTTTACCGATTAAGTACTCATCGATGAACTTTGCTTTGTCAAAAGTAAAAGTTCCTGAGGTCGCAGTAGCCGGTTGAGCTTTGACGGGAGTTACTTTCTTAGGAGCAGTAGTAGCTTCTTTCTTTTCTAGAGACCCTTGTGCAAGTGTGCTTTGATAAGACACAGCAAGCCCAAGAAATAGGAGTATAATTTTTAACATTTTGTATTATTTTCTGAACAAAAATTGAGCAAACTGACGCGAAGTTATGTCAAAACGTCGAAATGACAAAACGAATTTCCTAAAAGGTTTTAACAGTGGATCAGCGACTTATATTAATTTTAGCGTCTAAACCACTAATGTCAGCAGATGAAGGACCTTGATAAGATCAAAAATAATCTACTGGATAGCCCCATTATTCTGAGAGAAATGATCAATCAGGTACCTAAAGAAACCCTTAAGCAACACAGGGTTGAAGGAAAATGGAGCATTCACGAACATGCTTGTCATCTCGTTGATGTTCAAAACATGCTAATTGATCGATTTGAAAGAATAAAAGAAGGAAGTCTTTTTAGAATTGAACCTTATCTGCCGGGCACAAATATAGATGTCACTTTTCTAATGAATATGGCTCTTGAAGAAGCCTTGAATCATTTTCCAAAGCTCCGAAGCGATTTAATCGGCATTGTAGATGAAGTAGCGAAGGATCGGTGGGAAGTTGAAATTGAACATCCGGAGTATAATTATTATACGCCATACGTCCTGCTGAGACATATCTTAATGCACGATCATTTACACATGTACCGGATTGAAGAATTGTGGTTGACAAATGAGGAGTTTTTACCGAACCGGAATGACTGATGACGTAAGAAATAAGAAAATGACTTTGGAAGTTCCGACCTCGGATTTTCACGCAGATCTTAAAATTTTGACCAAATTAGGATTTCGGCTCGATAAAATATTTCCTTCCGATGATCCGGAAGTAGGTATAATGTCTGGGCATGGTATATCTTTAAGTTTGGATAGAAATTCGAATGCGCCACTTATTCTGAATAAGCTAATTGCAGATCCTAAGCGTTATATAGATGGATTTGAGGATGTAGCTGTAGAGAATTTGATTGAAGTTAGGGACGACCAATCTCTTATATTCCCGCCTACTCAGCATAAATTTGAAATTCGACGATTGGTCGATTCTGATCCCTGGATAATTGGTCGTGCGGGAATGTTGTACCGGGACTTAATTCCTGATCGTCTTGGCGGAAGTATAATTGCCTCTCACATTCGTATTCAGGACGGTGGCCCGGTACCGGATATGGTACACTATCATACGGTCGGATTTCAATTGATATTCTGTTATAAAGGCTGGGTGAAACTGGTTTATGAAGATCAGGGTCCTCCATTTATTTTGAATGCCGGAGATTGCGTAACTCAGCCACCTGAAATCAGGCATCGGGTTCTTGAAGCCTCGGACAATTTACAAGTCATTGAAATCGCAGTGCCGGCTGATCATATGACGACGATCGATCACGAGATTGAATTGCCTAATGACGCTCTGAATGCTAATCGCTTATTTCAAGGTCAAAAATTTTGTCATCACAAAGCAGATCAGGCTAAATGGTCGAATTGGAAATATGCGGGTTTTAAGTTCAGAAACTCCGGAATTGAGCAAGCTACAAATGGAATCGCATCTGTGGTAGTTGGTAAATCCGGTCAAGCTGAAACCCAACTGACTATGCAGTCACATGATGCCGATATTCAATTCACCTT
>CAZCAD010000378.1:0-3678 GCA_964496525.1 uncultured Flavobacteriales bacterium
AAATAGAAATGACTAACGACCTCATTTCCGTCGCAAAGTCCACCTGTGGAACCTGCCGCTTATTACACGAAAATAAAACTGCAAGAATGGGTATGTAAATAAACTGTCGCATTCATTTTAATTGGGTGCTCATACAAAAATAGACCATCAAATCTACAATCGCCGAATTCTGATCGATTTCTTTTTCCACTAATACTCACAAAAACAGTCATACTAAAAGAGAAAAACAAGTCAGAATTTTAGTAATCTGGCCTGATTGGTTACATTTGCCTGCATCCAAAAAAATGTGGATAAATTGGATCATTTAGGGTCTGTTTTGAGTCCTAATCGTTTTTATGAAAATCTCTTTCAATTGGTTAAAAACCTATATCGACATTAATCTTAGTCCTGAAAAAGTGGCTGAGATACTAACTGATACCGGTCTGGAAGTCGAGGGATTGGAGAAAGTTGAAACGATCAAGGGAGGACTTCAGGGGGTGGTGATCGGCGAAGTATTGACCGTGGATAAACATCCCGATGCTGATCGCCTGAGCGTAGCAACAGTCAATATTGGCAAAAGGGATCCACTTCAAATTGTATGCGGAGCACCGAACGTTGCGGAAGGACAAAAAGTAGTGGTTGCGACTGTGGGATCCACTTTATACCCAAATCCCGAAGAAGAATTTATCATCAAGAAATCGAAAATTCGCGGTGTAGAATCAAACGGAATGATTTGCGCTGAAGATGAACTTGGTTTAGGTAAATCCCACGACGGAATAATGGTATTGGAAGAAGGGGTTGAAATTGGAACCGCGGCTCACGACTATTTTAAAGTGGAGGAAGACCATGTAATTGAAATTGGTTTGACACCAAATCGTGCTGATGCGATGGGGCATATAGGAGTAGCGAGGGATCTCAAGGCTTATTTGAATTTTCATGAAAATTCAGGACTACAACTGCTTGATTATTCAGATATCCAACTATCCGAAGGAAATGAAACTATTAATATCAGTGTCGAAAATCCGGAAGCCTGTCGAAGATATGCAGGGGCGGTTATTAAAGGAATTAAGATTGAACCATCGCCTGATTGGTTGCAGAATCGATTAAAAATAATAGGACTAAATCCAATTAATAACATTGTAGATATTACAAATTTCGTCATGCACGAAACGGGAAACCCTCTGCATGCCTTTAACCTCGGCAAAGTCGGAAACGATATTGTCGTTAGAAATGCGAATAAGGGCGAAAAAATAATGGGTCTGGATGAGGTCGAAAGAGAACTGAATGAAAACGACTTAATGATTTGTAATGCAAAGGAATCGATGTGCATCGCAGGAGTTTATGGAGGAATCGATGCAGGCGTGAATGAAAATACGACTGACATATTTCTTGAATCGGCATACTTCAACCCTGTGAATGTCCGCAAAACTGTCAAGCGACATCAGCTCAATACCGACTCATCTTTTCGATTTGAAAGAGGTGTGGATCCGAATAATGTAATTACGGCTTTAAAACGTGCCGTCTCGTTAATTGTTGATATTGCCGGTGGATCATCCGGTAAGATTATGGATCATTATCCAAATCCAATTGAAGAAATTAAAGTTGACTTCGACTTTGAGCGTTGTCGAAGCCTATGCGGTATTGAACTGGACAATGCGGCGATAAAAAATATTCTAAGCGAACTGGATATTATGGAGCTGTCTGCTAATGGAGACCGGTCAACAATGTCTGTTCCTACATATAGAGTTGACGTTCGGCGGGAGGCCGATTTAATCGAAGAAGTGCTAAGAATATATGGCTTCAATATGGTCAATATTCCGGAGAAAATGAATACCCCAGCCGCAGCTCATTTGGATTCTCCTAAAGAAAAACTGTACAATACGGTTGCGAACTTGCTGACTGATAATGGCTTTAACGAGATCATGAATAACTCCTTGACCTCCTCAGCCTTGTGGGATAAGATCAAGTCAGCAAGCTATAAGACCTCAGAAGATGTACGAATTTTGAATCCACTTTCGCTCGAACTGGACGTTATGAGACAATCTCTTTTAGCGGGAGGATTGAAAAGCCTGGAGTATAACCAAAACAGACAACATTCAGACAATCAGTTTTTTGAATTTGGTACCGTTTATCGCAAAACGTCTTCGGGATATCAGGAGAACAATCGCCTGGGTATTTGGCTCTCTGGTCGGAAAGAAGAAGAAAGCTGGAATGCTTCGAATGAAGATCAATCTTTTTATTCACTTAAAGGAATCGTCGAGGCATTGATGGTAAAAATGGGCATTGGTAAAGCTGTTCAAATCGATACAGCGATGATGGATATCTTCGAATTAGGTCAAGCAATATCGATTAGTAAAAAAAGCATCGGAGAATTCGGCCTGCTTCGGTCGGATATAAGCTCAAACTTCGGGCTTAAATCGTCGGTATTCTTTGCTGATTTAGATTGGGATCAAATCGTGGCCTTGAGTGAACTGAACAAAATCACCTCCAGATCTCTACCAAAAACCCAATATGCCAGACGCGATTTCTCTCTATTACTAAATGAGGATGTAGACTTTGAATCAATCGAAAAACTTGCCTTTGAACAAGACGAGACGCTCTTGCGTGAAGTTGGTCTGTTTGACGTTTACCAAGGAAAGAACCTTGATAAAGGGAAGAAATCCTATGCTGTTTCATTCATTTTCCAAGATGATGAACAGACGCTGAAAGACGAGCAGCTCGATGCGATTATGGAAAATATTCGCAAAAAGTTGGAATCGGAATTAGGGGCTGAATTGAGATAGAAATTTTACGACTTCACTACTGCTATAATTAGTAAATACATATCTGTATTTCACTCCTCTTTTTCCTTTCTAATTCGTTAAAATTTTAAGTCGTCCGGATCTATCGGGATGCCTGAAAATTTTGCCTCTTATAAAGAAAAAATAGAAGCAAAATTTACAGCCACTTATTTACTAATTAAAGCACTACTGCTTTTTTGAAGTCCGCAATCTTCTGATCCACAATCACTTCCCAAAGAAATCTTTCTTCTATCAACTTCAAGGATTGTCGCTTCATTTGTTCCAGCTCCAAGGAATCCATTCCAATCATTTTTTCCATTGCTCCCTGTATATCCTTTGGCATTGGCGCATCCAGCAAGATTCCATTCCCGTCAATTTGTCTTGATACGGCTCCAACGTCTGTTCCAATAATTGCCAATCCTCTTGACATTGCCTCTAATATTGCCGTGGGCATTCCTTCTGAATGACTTGGACAAACCAAACAATCACTCTCATCCAATATCTTTCTGATTTGTTTTGCATCACGGATTTCGCCATGATAAGTAATCCGCTCATCCCTTACTTTTGCCTCTTTAGGAATCAGGCCTATAAAGTGAAAGTTGAAGTTTAGTTTTGACTCTCGCTTCAAAGCAAGCAATGCAAGGTTCAATTCCTCAATTCCTTTTCTTCGCTCATTTCTGCCGATGAAAACAAATTGTAATTCGTCATTTGAGCTAAAGTCCGATCGTAACCAAGCACGCATTACCCCATTTGATTGAAGTAAAATTCGGTCTTCATCTACACCCAGATCCCTCAAAATTTTATCAATTTGACTACCGAATGAATAGACATAGTCAGCTTGGTTAATCATCCATTTCACCGTTTTTTTAAACAAAACATATTCCGCTCGAACTCTTAAGGACGGTGGCTTTTGGAACAT
>CAZCAD010000379.1:0-1854 GCA_964496525.1 uncultured Flavobacteriales bacterium
AAATCCAAGGACGGAGGAAAAACCTTCAAGACCTTCCATAAGCAGTCAGGAACGATGATGTACGATATGAAGATCACTTTTGATGGTGGGACCTGGGCAGTTGGAGGTGGCGATTCGGCCACATTTATTATGAGGCGGCCATTTAATGGTTCGGGATGGAAAAATATAGTCGATTCACTTACTCCTCCGGCTCAATTCTCTGCGGTGGAAGATGTTGACGGAATAGTCTATTTCGGAACATGGGACATGGGCGTGTTTACGCTGAGGGACGGAGTGTGGGATTCCCTTCCCGAAGTGGATTCCAAAATAATAACGAAGATTGATTATGCAAATGACCATCTTTATTTTTTTACCCGGGACAATGGCGTTTTTAGACAGAAAAAGAAAATTGACTGTGAACTAACCTTTTCGTGGGTGTTTGATCCTAAGAAAAAATCTGGCTTATATTGGGAAGTAAAATCGAATTGTCCGATAGAATCCATGCATACTGCAATTTTCGGATCCCGCGATACACTTTTATACGATTATCGCGAGACTGATTTAAGAAAACTCAGTGCGGAAGTGGAAAAATCCATCGGGAATAATTCAGCGGTTAAACCCGGCTGGCACCATGTTATATTCGACATCACTTTTGTAAATGGAATTAAGAAAGAGTTTCACGGCTCCGTCGAAAAGCCTGAAATAATCAAATAGAGTTTATTGGGCATCCAGATATATACTCAGAATCGAACTATACGTCGACTTGGCCTGAGGCGAATAACTATCATCCCCTGCTCCTTTGTTTTTTTTATCCAGCGTCCATCCTCGAATAAAAGCTCCGTCAAACCAGCTTCGGTTTCTCAAGGCATTCAAAAATCCTGAAATGCAGTTCTCTTGCGCGTTTACATTAACGGTATAGGTGGATGTAGTATCCTCATTCAGCACTTGTTCGCCACAGTAATCTATCGATCTGTATCCAATCTGAGTAAAGAGTACGTTTCGCTGTTGGGAACTGCTATAAGCTGACAAAGCAGGAATCAATGATGACACCCAATGTTGTTCTACATCGAGACTTTGCGGAGTCTGACTCAATGAGACAAAAAAGTAAGCCTGAATCCCGATGTAATCCAAATCAGACCAAAAGGGAATATCGTCGTAGTTTTTGTAATTAGCGCCGTAAGTCAATTCACCGGCAAATACTTTCCTGACGGTGTCAATCAATGATGTCCAAAAGGTATCTTGCTGAATAACGAAGTTTTCCATATCGGAGCCAATACAAAAAACATCCGCGCCTTCATTCTCAGCGATATTCGCGAAATGAACGATGTATTTCAGATAGCTCTGTTCAAATTTGGCCCAGCCTGTACTATCCCCCGCGTCATATTCGGCACTACTCTCCGCAGGGGGAAATTCGACCCAGGGATCAATTAAAACAGATAAGCCATTCAATTTTGCAAATCCAATTTGTGCGGTGATTCCGGTTGATTTCTCTCCCCATTCGAAGCCGTTCCTGTCATATTCAATGGTGTCACTTCCTCCAATCAAAACTCCCCTGGGCCGCAATGAAACTGCATCCGCATTCAAGTCAGAAATCTCGGTAAAACTGTTTTGATCAACAGAATTTTTAACGGCATCCACTGCTATTCCTTTGAAATTAAATTCCAAATACTCCGGCTCCGATAGCGGAGCGGTTTTGTCTGTGTAACAGGACTGCAATAAAGCAGACAAACAGAGTACCGCGAAAAGTGATTGCCTTAATTTCATTTTCAAGAAATCAAAAATAGAACAATCACTGCATTAGCCCAAGAAGTTTCTGCTGTTTTATGGAAATCAAATGAAAACAAGCCGCCATCGGAGCCAGAATTCCGGCTAATA
>CAZCAD010000379.1:1874-3671 GCA_964496525.1 uncultured Flavobacteriales bacterium
TGTGACGAGTGGAACATCCGCACACCAGAACGATGGAAAATAAAAGGAGGTCGTTATGATAAAGATAATGATTGCCAGACTAAATAATCCGGCAAAATTCCAAGCTAAAATTCCTTTTCGTCCAATAGAACCCTTTTGAACAAAATAGGCAACCACCAAAGCAATTAATCCGGTTACAATCTCAAAGTTGTATCCTTCAAAAGTTGCTGCCTGAGGAACAATGTGCTCAATGTACATTCCTAAAATCAAGAACTCAACGAGGATTCTAAAGGATTGGACATAAATCAAGGCAGTTTGGGGTATTGCTTTTATTAGTTCTCTGTTCTTTTTAATGAGAATAATGACAAAGCTGAACTGAAAAACCGGGAAGAAAATTAGAAGCGGAATTCTTGGTGGTAGCGAATCCGAATATAAAACACCACTTCTTGAGATCAGGATCATATAAACAATCCAAAAAGAAAAAAAGACCAAAAGGAGTAGAACTTTTCGACGGATCTTTTGTGGCGTATAATTCAGACGCTGAAGAGCAGCATTGTATCCGTAACAGAAAATGAAAATCATAAGGGCAGATAAAACAATGAATCCGATTGCTACAAAACTCATTCTCTTTTGATTTTCACTCCTTCTTTGTCAATGTAAAACCAACTTTCTGACTCCCACATTTCATACTCGTCGACCATAATTCGCTGACAGTCAAAGCTCACTTGAGCCATGCCGTCCTCAAAAGCAAATGCACAATCGTATTGTGGTTTTATGACCACTGCACCGCTTTCAGTGGCAAATCCGATCTTTCCCCCTTCTACAATCCGAAATAAACCTTCTGAAATATAATCCGGTCCGTTATCGACATAAAACACCTCGTACATGAAGTTTCCCTTATTGTCGAATGCCAGGGCTTTGCCATCTTCACTAATTACTGAACCGAAAGTAGAAATGCTGTCATTAAAGCAAAATCGATAAATAATTTTGAGGGTGGTATCACCTTCTGAATTGATATAACCGCATAAGGAAGAGTCCGCATCATAAATCACCCGTAAACATTCTTCATTCTGCTTTTGAGCAGAAACATAGAAGCTTAAAAAAAGTAGAGTGAATGCCGTTATCCTACGCATATTTATGCTAATTTTAACTGTCCAAACAGTAAAATCCTATTCAAATTTTATGCCTTTTGGTGAATGTCTAATATACTTACAATAATCGGTAAATTTAGAACACTTTTTGAGCCGGATCGAACGAGTATGTTCTATCACGGAGACTTCGATGACCGTTTTACGGACAAGTTGATTTCAATTGCCGATTATGATATTGCCAAAAAGACAAAAAGACGAATGGCATTTCTCATTTCTGAGAGCTTTCAGAACATCATTCGACACGGGGATGAAGAATTGGCGGATCGGTACTCGGGCTTATTCGGGATACGTGGAATTGATCCGTTTCTTCATATTTATTCTTCAAATATCATTACACGTGACTCCTATGTTTATCTTGACGAGAGCATTTCGAACCTGAACCGGCTGGATGATACTGCGCTGAAAGAGCATTATCGTACGGCTTTAAGCGAAGGAGATTTGACGGACAAAGGGGGCGCAGGGCTGGGTTTGATTGAAATGGCCAAAAAATCGCGAAGACCGATTCAAACTGACTTTGTAGACCTGAGTGACGAACTCTATGCCTTCAATCTGCAGATTGATTTGATCATTGATGAAGAGGCCCCTGCGAAAGAGTTGGCCACTCCTTTGGATATTGCTGGGAACTCCGAACTTTACCGCCTGATAACGGACAACAACATTTTGTTTA
>CAZCAD010000380.1:0-3662 GCA_964496525.1 uncultured Flavobacteriales bacterium
AATAAGGATGTGGAGCTTTCCGTTGAGGTTGAGACTGTTTCTATCTAATGCCGGCACCCACACTGCTGTTCCATAAAAGAATTGGATTCTTCATGCCAGGGAAAAGAAGCATTATAGCCATTATTCTCCCAATAGAACTTTCCTCGTTCTGAAGGATGATTTCCGATTTCGTTCATTGTTTCGGTATCGTACAAGCGACCGTTCACCATTGTATATCTAATCGTTAATGAATTCTGAATATCATCCAATGGATTTTTGTCCATGATGACCAAATCAGCCAACTTGCCGACTTCCAATGAACCGATATCAGCTGACATTCCTATATAGTCAGCCCCATTTATTGTAGCCGCTCTAATTGCTTCCATATTGGTCATTCCGCCCTGCTGAAGTGACCACAGCTCCCAATGTGCCCCCAAACCTTGCAATTGACCGTGGGCTCCTAAATTCACTTTTACGCCCGCATCTGAGAGGACTTTGCAAGATTTTGAAACCAAAATGTGCCCATTCTCATATTCCTCTTCCGGAACCATAGTTCTATGTCTGGATCGTGCGTCGATAATAGCTCTTGGATAGTATTTTAACAACTTCTCATTTTCCCAAACATTTGTGTGCTGATACCAATAGTATTCTCCATTTAATCCGCCGTAGTTCACTATTAGCGTTGGCGTGTATCCGGTATTACTATTGCTCCAGAGCTCGATAATATCCTTATAAACAGGTGCAATCGGAATATTATGTTCGACACCCGTATGACCATCAAAAATCATTGTCATGTTGGAGTAGAAAGTTGATCCGCCTTCCGGAACAACAAAAATCTCCTCTTCCTTTGCTGCGCGAATGACCATTTGCCTTTGTTCCCTTCGCGGTTGATTGTAGGATTTGACCGACAATGCCCCGAATGCTTTGGTCCTGCGTATAGCTGATCGAGCATCCTCCAGGTTGTTTATCACCGCCTTGAAATCTCCGTCTGCACCGTAAAGAATAAAACCGGTTGAATATAATCTCGGACCAACCAATTGACCGGATTTCTGTAATTCGGATAAAGCGAAAACAGTTTCGGTATGTGCCGATGGGTCGTGAGCGGTTGTGACGCCAAAGGCAAGATTCGCATAAAACTGCCAGTGTTTTTGAGTCGTTAATCCATATCTAAAAGCGCCGATATGTGCATGTACGTCTACAATTCCGGGCATGATGGTTTTTCCTCTTACATCGATTACCCTGGCGTTTGTGGGAAGATCTACTTCATCGGTTTTACCAAGAGAAACGATCATATTTTCTTTGATTATGATGGTCCCATTTTCGATGACTTCATCTCCTTTCATTGTAATAATGCGGGCACCGACCAAGGCAATTTTTCCTGTTGGAACATCGGTATCTACCTCCAAATTCATTTTTATTCCAACCGAATCAGCGGGGGCGATGCTGTCGGGTGAATTTGGTAAAAAAGTAACTCTGTCTTCTACCTTATTTGTAAAGTACTCCTCACCGAGTGTCCAATGAACCAGTTTTGAGTCCCACGACCAGTGAAGGTTAATACCGGCATCTTTGGATAGTTGAGCAACAGGAACAAATCCCGAATTATTATCAATATCGATTATCTGTCCCGTTTCAGGCAGAGGTGCTAAATAGACTTTGTGTAAATGAGAAAAAGCTACCCATTTATTGTCAGGTGAAGGGACGATTTGATTGGCATATTTTGAAGTGATATGGGTTTGATCATCTTTTCCATCCAACTCAACAGACTTCAATTCCTTAGTTAAAGTGCCAAAATACTGACCGCCTGTTTGATAAATTATACGGTCGCCCTTTTGATTATAGCGCGGATTAATTCCTGACCGAATAACAAATTGATGATCACCTCCGGAGGATTTCATTGTGTAAATTCCGGGATTTTTTGAGTGGGTACGTCCCTGATCATTATTTCCACCTTCTTTTATATAAACAATTCGTGACCCTTCCGGTGAGTAGGCTGGTGTTCTGTAAATTCCCCTGGATGCCGTAATCGTATGCGCCTCTTTGGTGGATAAGTTATAAACTCGAATACTGCCGAGCTCGAGATCATTCCATGTAACATACACAATATTCTTTCCGTCAGGAGAAAATGTGGGTTCGAACTCAAAATCGGTGTCGTTCGTTAGCCTTACGGGCTTTCCCTTTGGCATTTGCTTTTGCCATAGATGCCCCAATGCAGAAAAAACAACCGTCTTTTCATCCGGAGACGTGATGGCATGACGGATAACCTTAGCCGTAAATGTCTCAGGCGAAACAGGATTCTCGAATTCAAGGGCTTTAGCAATTCTGATTTTAACATCAGCTATAAATGGGATGATTTTGCTCTCCAAAGTCGTAATGTTGATAGCGTTTATCTTTCCTCCGTACCAAATTATTATCTGCTCATTATCCGGCATCCATTGGAAGTTAGTATAGACTCCAAAAATGGCCCAGGCTTCCTGCTGATCCTTGTTCAAGCCATCATGAATGGGATATTCCTCAGCCGTTTCAAGATTATGAACGTAAAGAACGGTTTTTGCCCGCACTCGCTTTACAAATGCAAGGAGTTTTCCGTTTGGTGATACCTGCGGCCGACAAGCCCCGCCCGGGCCGCCGGTAATTTTCTTGATTTCACCACTCTCGAATTCATATCGATAGATGGCATAAATCTGTTTATTCGGATCTTTATTGTACTTGAAATATCCACCCGGATACATATCCTCGCTATAGTACAAGTACTTTCCATCATTAGAGATGCAGGGCTCATTTACATCTTGTTGATCATTCTTGCGCTCGGTAATTTGAATCCCTGATCCCCCGGTAATGTGATACATCCACATTTCACCTGCGCCTAAGGATCTTTCTGAAGTAAAGTGTTTTCTGGCAATTATATACTCACCATTAGGAGCCCAAACCGCATTGTTTAATAATCTGAAATCTTCATCGGTGAGTTGTTTTGCATCTGATCCATCTACATTCATGGTCCAAATATTATCACCACCACCGGCGTCAGAAGTGAATACTATTTTCTTTCCATCCGCCGAAAATCGAGGTTGAATTTCAAACGCCAGTCCATCTCTTAAAGCTTTTGCTTTGCCTCCGCCTGAGGCCATTATCCAAATATCGCCGAGCATATCAAATACGATTTGAGTACCGTCGGGAGAGACATCAAGATTCAGCCAGGTTCCTTCATCAGTAGTGAACGAATGTTCTTTGAATTCCCAGTTTCCTTCGGGATTTGATACGTTCCACTCATCTTGAGCAAAGGTTAGCTGCTTGACAACGAAGAGGATAACAATGATGAATAAAGTCTTCATAGGCTTGATTTAGCGGATGGTAAATTTACGAATTAGAATCCAGACCAGGAGGCCATTGACGATATCCGGGGATTCTGCTCTTTTCAGGCAAAAATTAATTATCGACAACCTCTTCGTCTATTACGAATTCTTGCTTTATAAAGACGAGGCTCTTAAGCATTGGCATAAAGCAAAGAACATAAACGAGATTTTCGTAGCCTGCCCAAAATTCTTCGAAGAAAAACCAGATACACGGAATAAGCGCCAGCAAATTCGCAAGTGAAAAAATCCGAAGCCAGTTTGGAAATTTCTCCCTAACGAAAAGCAGCAATCCAGAATAAATAACCATCATTGTCGTTTGGGCATAATGAAAAT
>CAZCAD010000381.1:0-3644 GCA_964496525.1 uncultured Flavobacteriales bacterium
AATTAACGTGACCCATTTTTCCTGTTCAGATTGCACAAACTTTTTGCTTAGTCCCCATGAAATTAACCTGACCCCACATCAGCACATCAGCACATCAACACATCAACACATCAACACATCAACACATCAACACATCAGCACATCAGCACATCAACACATCAACTTCACAGTTTATCATTGAATCCCTACACTTAAATAAGCGGCACTATAATTCCGTCAGACAATCGTATTAAATGTCCTATATTTGGACACCGAAATGGCTCCCAAAGACTTGCAGATCGCAGGGCGGGACTAAGAAAAATCTATGCAAGGAAGATTACTAATATTAATACTTTTGGTCTTAGGCGGCGAGCTTGCTTTCGCTCAAGGAACGGTGCGTGGAGTTGTTCGCTCTGACGGAGATGGAAATGCCATTCCTTTTGCCAAGGTGGTTATTATAGGACCGAATCTTTTTGCTCAGACTGACGTTGATGGTCTGTTTTCTATTAAAAATGTACCGGTAGGGACACATCAGGTTCGAATTACTGTTACCGGCTTTACTGACTATACACAGGATGTTGAGGTGATTGACGGTAAAATATCCGAAGTTGTATTTGATCTGATTGAGGGAAGAACCTTGGACAAAATCAATATTGATTACAAGAATAAAGAGCGGAAATTTGATCCGGGGATATCGATCATTAAAATTACGAAGAAAGACATTTTAAGAGTTCCGGTAACCGGAGGTGTCTCTGATATAGCAGGATATTTTCAAACCGTCCCGGGTGTTATAAGTACCGGCGATCAGGGTGGACAAATTTATGTCAGAGGTGGTACACCGATTC
The DNA here is from genome assembly GCA_964496525.1 of uncultured Flavobacteriales bacterium. Lineage (GTDB taxonomy): Bacteria > Bacteroidota > Bacteroidia > Flavobacteriales_D > Crocinitomicaceae > JAKSBJ01. The sequence continues at coordinate 825 of CAZCAD010000381.1, forward strand.
AGAATAAAATATTATTGGATGGGATGACGATCTACAATCCGTTTCACTCAATCGGATTTTTCTCAGTATTTGAAACTGAGCTAATTAGGTCCGCGGACATTTATACCGGAGGATTCAGTGCGAAGTACGGCGGTCGTATTTCATCTATTATGGATATTACGTATCGAGACGGAAACAGCAAGCGACTAAGCGGAATGGTTGGAATTTCTCCATTTACTTCGAGTTTGTTGCTCGAGGGGCCAATATCAAAGAAGGATGGTGTTTCATTCGTGGTTGCCGGTAAAGCTTCCTTACTTGAAGAAACATCCAAGGTTTTATATCCCTACATCAATGATGGAGACGGACTCCCCTTTAATTTCTGGGATATTTACGGAAAAGTAAGTATCAAAGGCGACGGAGCAAATAGAATCAGTCTTTTCGGATTTACTTTTAATGATCAGGTAACCTATCAGGCGGTTTCAAATTTGGGATGGAACAGTTTCGGGGGTGGAACACAGTTCATTTTTGTTCCATCAAATTCAGAGCTTTTTATGAAGGGCCGAATCAATTACTCTCAATATGATATTGTACTAAAAGAAGAAAACCTGCCCGATCGATTCAGCGGAATTAAAGGTGGTGAAATGGCATTTGACTTTACCTATCACTTAGAAGGGAAGAACAAGATCGAATATGGATTTGCATTTAATCTTTTTCAAACTGAATTTGAAACATTCAATGAGGCGAACCGGAAGATTGAAGAAAACGGATATACAATTGAAGCCGGAGGTTATGTTGCACACCGAAGATTGACTAAGAATAAGCGCTTCATTGTTGAACCAAGTTTCCGATTCCAGGGCTATTCTTCTGTTGGACAAGTAACAGCCGAACCGCGTATGAGTATGAAAATTAATATTTCTGAATCCTTCCGTTTCAAGACAGCCGGAGGACGATATACGCAGAACTTCACTTCAACTACTTCCGACAGAGACGTCGTGAATCTTTTCTACGGATTTATTACGGCGCCATCCAATATTCCTGATGGTTTCATACTTCCTGACGGAACTGAGAGAGAAGTTACCAACGGCCTTCAAAAAGCATGGCATGCGATAGCAGGCTTTGAGCTTGATCTTTCTAAAAACCTCAGTCTCCAACTGGAAGCGTATTACAAATGGTTTTCTCAAATGACGAATATCAATAGCAATAAAATTTTTGAAGACAATTCGGATAACTCAAAAATTGCGGATGAGTTTAAAAAGGATTTTATTATTGAAAGTGGTGAAGCCTGGGGGGGAGACGTGGTAATCAATTACACTTCTAAAAAGTTATACTTCTGGGCTGTCTATTCCCTGGGAAAGGTGACGCGGTGGAATGGATTTGATTTTTATCCACCTGTATTTGACCGGCGACACAATGTGAACGTGATTGGGACGTATACCTTTGGAAAAAAAGAAGATTGGGAAATAACCGGTCGCTGGAATTTGGGTACAGGCTTTCCATTTAAGCAGACGAATGGTGTTTATGAGGTTCCGGTTATTACGGAAATTGATGCGGATTACTGGACGAATAATGCTGCGCAATTAACCTTCTTATACGAAGAGGGCAATACAGGCAGATTACCGACTTATCACAGATTGGATATCAACATCAAGAAGAAAATCGAATCGAAGAAATGGAAAAACCTCAAATGGGAGATTATTGCCGGGGTAACCAATGTTTATAGCAGGCAAAATATCTTCTATGTAAACCGGGTTACCAATGAGAAGGTATATCAACTTCCTGTTATGCCGAGTTTGGCGCTTTCCATGAAATTCTAAAATTATTCGTTAAAATTTCGTTCAAAACAAAAATTCCTCGATCAATAGAGTTGATCTTTCTACCTTATATTTGTAGTCCTATAAAAAATGGGACTATATCGTGATCAATCTAATACTCGCTGATAGTAATGAGCTCATACGAATTGGGCTAAGGACGATCTTTAAGAATACGGGAATTCAGATCACTAATGAAGCATCATCCGGTAAAGAGCTCATCTCTCAGGTCAAGATTCAAAAACCCCAGATCGTCTTAATAGATTACGTCAGTGAGGGATTTGGAATAGAAACTGTCTCCCAGATATTGGAAGTTTATGATGATGTGAAGTTTGTGGCAATAACACCTGATCAGTCGGCATCTACGATTGGACGAGCAATGCAGGCAGGCGTCAATTCTCACCTGAAGAAGAACTGTGGATTTCAGGAAATTATCGATTCCATTCATGAAACAATGGCAGGCAATCGGTTTTTTTGCGGTCAGATTCTGGAAATCATTCAAGCAGAGAATATGGATGTTGATGGAATTATGGACGCACGATTTAATTGTGATCCTATCATTCTTTCGCCACGAGAGATTGAGATAATCACATTAATCTCGGAGGGTTATACAAATGCTCTGGTCGCAGAAAAATTATTTATCTCTACACATACAGTAAATACACATCGCAAAAATATAATGGCAAAACTGGGCGTAAAAAATACGGCGGGAATCGTTATGTACGCCATTCGAGAGAATTATACCTCTCCTAACAAATACATTTTCTCTACTGAGTCGGCGAATTAGATATAATGTCTATTACAGAAAAAAAGGAATTTGGACGCTGACGGCTTACGCTGCAAGCTGGATTTTACCTACTCATTGAAGATTTATTTTTTCGGTTTTGGGGTTGCGTATGATTCTAAAAAGTCAATAGCTGATTCTTTACTGCTAAAAATACCTTCAACCCTATCTCCATTATTATATTTTATCTGAATCTGGAGTACCTAAAGAATTTTAGAGACTGAGTTAAGGATATTTAAATCAATAAAT
>CAZCAD010000382.1:0-3639 GCA_964496525.1 uncultured Flavobacteriales bacterium
TGTTGGATTCGGATAAATATTTACCGATGGAAGGCTGTAATTATCCGCCGATAAGTCAGGACAAGACCCAAACATGTTTGCATCCATCCACGCCAGCCTTGCCGTCGTCCAGGATTTCAAATAATCCATTTCTTCGGCGTATGTAGATCCAATAAAGTTGTTTGGCCAAACATAAGTGCTGAGAATTGGCCAACGATCATAGTTCCGAATCGCTGCATCGTCGAGGTAGGTTTCCATTTGATCGATGTAGGCCAGAAGCGTATCCGTATGTAACGTTGTCATCCTCAATTCTTGCCACCGGCAGTTAAGATCATGCGCAAAATCAACATCCGTCACCATTATATTCCAATAATTTGGATTGTTCAATCCTCCGCCACCTCCACATACATTGTTATAATAGATTTCCCATCCCGTGGTTAAACCTCCTTGACAATAGTTTGCATTGCCCCATCCTAAATTAAAATCCCACAATGGTCCTGCGACGAATTTTCCGCCATCGCTGTCGCGTTGTTTATGGAAAAAAGTGCTGATTCTATAACCATCTACATTCTTGGATATTTCATTGACAATCATAAAATCGATAAATGAATTGATGTCGATATACGGTCGATATCCAAGTACGGGATCAGTGTATGAAGCCCCATTCAATGCCGTTTCAAAATCAGTTACGAACGTTTGAATATAACTAAGTTGGGCAGGATTAATTGTGTCGAAATCCGGATCGTGAAGTTGATACTCTATAGACCCTGTAGCGGGTGCTGCTTGTGGAAAAGGAGAAGTCCATGCAACGATTCCTCCACCGGTAGTCTTATCAATCTTTACGATGTATCCCCCGGTAATTTCATTCTCTCCGATATCGCCATATTCCAGTGGATCGATGTTCACGCGTCCCGGATTTTGTTTGATTCTTTCCATAAAAACGTAAACCCCGACATATTGTCCGTTGATCACAACTTCTACCATTTTTGTGCGTGGAGAATACTGTCCCAACTCTGTTCCTATTTTATAAGTCAGAACATTTCTTATGAATGATTTGTCTGAATACGGCGCGTAAAGAATCCAATCATTATCAGCCGGCCAATCAAAAATGGAAACATTATAATTGCTTGAATCGGGCGCCCTTGTTTCCAATCCATATCCTTTCTTCGGGAATGACTGAGAAGAAGAACCGCGAATTTCGATTCCAATCATACCGTAGAACTCATTAAAAGGGTCTGTGATCGAATTGTTCATCCCTACTCCATTGTAGATAATTCCCATTGCCGCATCCACCTTCGGCTCATCAACTATTGATGCACCGCCGGTAGTATTTATCACCACAATTGGCAAATTTGAAGTCACCAAAAAAACCGGAGGCACAAACCATCCCGGAGCCGGAGTATAATCAGATGAAGTATTGTTGATTCCTAAATGAAGAAAAACTCTCGAGCTCATATCACTGGATGCTGCGGATTGATTATGGGTTTGTACACAGAGTACATTTGCTCCATTAATCATATTGGCAAGTAAAAAATTCTTGTCAATTACATACTGCGCCGCATATTGTCCTTGATAAAATAGCGCTTCGTGCCAGCCGTCCGCCGTTTGATTCCAAGCCGGAGTGCCGGTTAATAAGTCACGCGAAATTTCCACACCATTTAAATAGGCCACAAACGAATCATCGTAATCAATTGTTAGAGCAGCAGCGTCAATAGCCGAAGTATCCGTGATGTTAAATTGAATTCTTTGATAAATCGATATTGTTCCAAACGGCACAATGGTATTGTCATCGGCGTCGCCATATCCAAATCCACCCGGGGCGGTGGTCCAACTTGCATCGCTGAATGTCAAACTGGTCCAGCCCGGGTCGACGGGTGCTGAAGGAACTATATATTTCCAGCTATCGCTTTCAAAAACAACAGTTTCCCAATGATCAATTTGCGAGAAGGAAAATTGAACGCTAAAGACACAGACAAGGCCAAGCCAATACTTCTTGTATGAACTTTTTTTAGAGGTGATGCCCTAAATTACGAAAATAAATGCTTGATTTTGTAGATTTAACCATGCAGAAAGTATTACTGACCTCGATCGCTTTTTCTCTTACTGTCGGACTTTATGGGCAATCTCAGGATTTTAAGCTCCAGGTTGAAGAAAAGTTTGGCCTTACCATCAAGACAGATTCAGGATTTGTTGATACCTGGAATAAAATTAGCTATCATGAACTAACTGATGATACGAACTTGAGCGATTATTTCAATCTGCTCCTGACCGAATATTCAAAATATCCCGAAGGCTATTTTGATTTGATCGGCATCGATACGGTAGTCGTTTGTAAGAAACTACGCTTTAAGTCTCAGACTCTTGCGGCGGTTCCTGACCCATATCGTAAGACGCTACTGCTCGACGCAAATTATTCCAGATACAAGAAAGGCTATCTCATCCAAGTCATGCATCACGAACTACATCATTGTACCGAATATGCAATATGGAAAGATATGTATTACTCATGGAGTAAATGGTCTGATCTGAATATGGAAGGCTTTCGATACGGCTCTGGGGGAGCTTCGGCTTATTTGGCGGAGAACGCCACCAAGGATTATTATACCATGTGTCATCCCAAAGAGGGCTTTGCTAATCCGTATCAAATGACCGGTGAGGAAGAGGATCGATGCGAAATCATGGGCTTCATACTTAGCGATCATCGGCGTGGTAAACTGATTGAATATTGCAAAGAAGACAAAATCATCTTAGCCAAAGTGCGTCTGTTGATTGACTTGATGGATACGTTTGTGGGTACAAAGGATAATTATTGGCATCGACAGCTTGAGAAGGAAATTGGGTGGTAAATCAACAAACTTCGGAACAATTTAAATGAGCGATTATATCTTTTGCCTAAATTGAGGATCGCTGGAGGATAGAAAATTCATCGGAAATTTTGATCCCCTATAGTTTTTCAATCGCCTTAAGAGTCAAACCGGTGTATTTAACAATTGTCTTAGAGTCGTGCCCATCCTCCTTCATTTTTCTTGCAATGTCGGTTGTCTTTTCCTTTTTGATGTATTGCATTTCTTACCTTTAGCATATCGACCTGAGAAAAGGTAAGGTCATAATAGCTTTTCTTTTGTATTTCATCAAACAGCCCGTCTTCCGTAAAGCTGAAATATTCAGTTTCAGTGATTATTACATGATCGATAACAGGCACATTTACAAACGCTCCTATACTAATCATTTTATCAGTTACCTCAAGGGAGGGCTTTAGTCCTTCTCAAATCCATATTTGCTGACAAATTCATCATATTCCTGTTGAAATGTTTTTTTCTCGTGGTGTTCCTCCTGATTGCGGATATATCGCCTTACTACATCTACTTGCGAATGGCTGACTGAAGCAGCAAAATATTCATCCTGCCAGCCGAATCTTGATTTTATCAGCTTATGCTTGTTCACCCAATGAGATGACTCCCCTTTTAACAAGTTGGCGATGGTAGCAATGTTTTGATCGGAATTAAGTGAAATCAGGCAGTGTACATGCTCAACATATCCATTGATATGGTCAAGATGTATATTTTTGGCTTTGGCATTTTCTTTTATATGCGCAAATACTTTTTACGGATTAGCCTTTTACTTCCCTAACGGTTATTATCTCTTGGATTCGCCCATTTA
>CAZCAD010000383.1:0-3612 GCA_964496525.1 uncultured Flavobacteriales bacterium
GCCTACATATTACGCCTGTACTGCCCTCCTACTTCAAAGAGAGATGAAGTAATTTGGCCCAGGGAACAGACTTTGCAAGTCTCCATCAACTGCTCAAAAATATTATCGTTTTGTATGGCAGCAGTTTGGATTTTTTCAATTGCAAAATCTTTAACTTCAGCTTTTGCGCTATGAAGGTTTTTCAGCATTTCAATCTGATACTGCTTCTCCTCTTCAGTCGCCCTGATTACTTCTTCCGGAATAATTGTCGGCGATCCTTCTGAACTTAGGAATGTATTTACACCGATGATCGGAAATTCGCCTGTATGCTTCAATGTCTCGTAATAGAGTGACTCTTCCTGAATCTTAGACCGTTGATACATCGTTTCCATCGCACCTAAAACTCCGCCTCTTTCTGTTATCCGATCAAATTCTTCGAGTACAGCTTCCTCAACCAGCTCAGTCAATTCTTCAATAATAAATGAGCCTTGAATTGGGTTCTCGTTTTTCGCAAGGCCCAACTCACGATTAATGATCTGCGGAGCTTGGATGGGTCAATCTAAATCTATGAGGAACCTACCGGAAATTTGCACGACCATATCGCTAGGCAAATCAATGTTATCGAAATTTGAAAGCTTATTAACGCTTTCTGCGTTTGTGAACGAATCATTTATTTTAATAGAAATAGTCTCAATCTCGAAGTCCCTCTTGTTGAGCTTGATTGTGTCAAATTCTTTGAGTGATGGAAAATTAGTGCGAAGATAATGAGGACTGCTACTTCTTAGAATTGGAAAATTTGATTCCATGTCATAAAATTCATATTGGGGGTAGTGGGAGATATAGGACTTATCACAGTTTTCAATCGCCTTACCACGTAGTTTTCTATAGGCAACTAATTCTGTCGCTGCAACATGACTGCACAGCCAAACGAAACCCGAAATAAAACCAACAATCATAATACTATCAAACAACGGCAAGGTCACATTCTCATATTCGCCTAGGCCATTAAGAGTATAATAAACCAAGTACACCATTATGGCTGACAAGCAGATACCGAAAATGATCTTCTCATTTTTTTCTGGAGTAAATGTTGTCCAGAGATTCCAGCGATAGACTAGGTAATATACATAGATGACGATTGCCCAAAAGCTAAATGTTCCAAATGCGTAATGTGTAAACGGTGCGCCCATATTTTTTTGTGTTTCTTGCAGTTACGTAGTATCCTAAATTATGTCACCTTTCTATAATTGTTCCTATAGTGATTGCAAAAATATTTGCAAAAAATCGCGCCTTAGGTAGCATATACCTAGCCCCGCGGGGCATGTCATCCTGAGGAATAACCCAATTCTTGAGGATTTATAATCCTCAAGTCTAAACGGTTCTCAAGATCGAAGCCGAACAAAAGTTGTGATTATATTAGTTGACTTCATAGAGAATACAGTCCAACTGAGCAATGTTGCCAAAATATTTGTCAGCAGTAATAAGCGGAATATCCAAATAAATAGCACTAGCCACAACGATGCAATCGGGAAGTTTCAATTTCTTTTCCCGTCGCAAATTGATTGTATGCTTTTTGATCGCAGCGTTAATATCAACCACCTTACATTCATTGACAAATGCTTCAATTTGTTTCTGTTCCTTTTTGTTAATCGATGGAAAACTCAATAGTTCGAGTTGAGTTACAAAAGAAATGTAAAGTGTATTCTTATTGAGAAAGGTGGCAAGAGTTTCGTCCCCGTTGAGCAGATATATGATGATGTTGGTGTCAAGGAACAGCTTACTTCCACTCATCGCGCCACTGCTTTTGAAGATTCAGTGCATCAGCATTGAGTGACAATACACCGCAATACTTTTTTGTGTCAACGCCTTTTGATGATTTGCGCTTCAGCAATTCTTCCATCAATTTTTTAACCTTACTTTTACTTGATCCGTGCTTGAGTGTAATGGTCATTTGGTTCTTTTTTGTCTTTTGTAAAGTTAACGCTTTTTTTATCTGTTTTGTGATAACACTTATGATGACATATCCTGTGGAGCGGGGCATCAGGATGTCACTGATTAAATGAAAAACGCCTACATATTACGCCTGTACTGCCCTCCTACTTCAAAGAGAGATGAAGTAATTTGGCCCAGGGAACAGACTTTGCAAGTCTCCATCAACTGCTCAAAAATATTATCGTTTTGTATGGCAGCAGTTTGGATTTTTTCAATTGCAAAATCTTTAACTTCAGCTTTTGCGCTATGAAGGTTTTTCAGCATTTCAATCTGATACTGCTTCTCCTCTTCAGTCGCCCTGATTACTTCTTCCGGAATAATTGTCGGCGATCCTTCTGAACTTAGGAATGTATTTACACCGATGATCGGAAATTCGCCTGTATGCTTCAATGTCTCGTAATAGAGTGACTCTTCCTGAATCTTAGACCGTTGATACATCGTTTCCATCGCACCTAAAACTCCGCCTCTTTCTGTTATCCGATCAAATTCTTCGAGTACAGCTTCCTCAACCAGCTCAGTCAATTCTTCAATAATAAATGAGCCTTGAATTGGGTTCTCGTTTTTCGCAAGGCCCAACTCACGATTAATGATCAACTGAATGGCCATCGCCCGTCTGACCGATTCTTCCGTTGGGGTGGTAATCGCCTCGTCATAAGCGTTGGTGTGTAGCGAATTGCAATTATCATAGATAGCGTAAAGCGCCTGTAATGTTGTGCGAATGTCGTTAAAATCAATCTCCTGTGCATGCAGGGAACGTCCGGAAGTTTGAATGTGATACTTCAGCATTTGCGCCCTCGCATTTGCTCCGTATTTCTTCGCCATGGCCTTTGACCAAATTCTTCTGGCGACTCTACCTATCACTGCGTATTCAGGATCGATACCATTCGAAAAGAAGAAAGATAGATTTGGGGCAAACTTATCTATGTCCATTCCTCGCGACAGATAATACTCAACGTATGTGAATCCATTTGCCAGAGTAAAAGCCAATTGTGAAATTGGATTCGCTCCGGCTTCAGCGATGTGATAACCGGAAATGGAAACAGAGTAGAAATTCCGAACTCCATTGTTGATGAAATATTCCTGAACATCGCCCATTAATCTCAAGGCGAATTCAGTTGAAAAAATGCAGGTATTCTGCGCTTGATCCTCCTTCAAAATATCCGCCTGAACCGTTCCACGAACTTTCGTCAGAGTCTCTGACTTAATCTTTTTATAAACGTCATCCGCAAGTACTTGATCACCCGTCAATCCGAGCAACATTAATCCCAGCCCATCATTTCCTTCAGGTAAATCTCCTTGATATCGGGGTCGTGTAAATCCTTTATCATCATACAATTCTTTATACTTCGCTTCTACTTCTTTCTCAAGTCCCTTTTCTTTAATGTATAACTCACATTCCTGATCGATAGCGGCATTCATAAAAAATCCGAGCAGCATTGGAGCAGGACCATTTATTGTCATGCTTACAGATGTCTTTGGATCAGTAAGCCGGAATCCTGAATACAATTTTTTAGCGTCATCCAAACATGAAATCGAGACGCCCGAGTTTCCAATTTTTCCATAAATATCGGGACGAACATGTGGATCATTTCCATATAATGTCACTGAATCAAAAGCGGTTGAAAGTCGTTTTGCCGGCAT
>CAZCAD010000384.1:0-3604 GCA_964496525.1 uncultured Flavobacteriales bacterium
CTCTTAAATTGGCTCTGAAGAGTTTTATTTTAGAGTTAAAAGATTCAGCATTGGCATTTTGCAGTGGTCTACTCAATTAGGACAGATTTACTTCAAAGCTAAGTTTTCTTTAACCGCCGAGGACGCTGAGAAAATACACAGAGATCCGCTGAGGAGATCTAATAATTATTTGCAACTCTCTGCGAATCTCAGCGAAAGCCTCTGGGTATTCTGCGGTTAAATAAACATTAAAATGCGTATCGGTAAATCCAGCGTGCGAAGATTTAATCGTGCAGGATAATGAAGATTTAATCGTGCAGGATAATCCTATTCGTCTTCCTCTTTCCAATTTTGACGTCCCGGAGTGTAAGGAATGTTCTTCGCATCCAGCTTGGCTTCCAAAGCAACAACGCCACTCTTAATTCCATCGATTCGAGAACGAATTCCCGCATACTCTTCAGTGGCTAGTTTAAACTGTTCCTTGTGCGTTTCGGTAGGATCTGATGTCGAATACCAGCTACCATCTACAATAATTTCAATTCTTCCGGAACAAGCAGGAACGGTTTCAACATCCCTTCTACTTTTATGATAGTCTCCATTAAGGTCAATTGAAACATCATGCGACATCGTTTCCAGTTTTTTAACTTCCGTCATCCAGTCTAAGTTCGCCTCCGGATAAATTTGAATCGCCCTCTTCACATAGCTCAACCTGTTATTCAAATCACGAAGATCTCTGTTAGTTCCGGTCACTTTTCGTCGTAACTCCTGAACTTTCTTTTTAAAAGCAATGTTTGTCGCTGTCTGCCTCTCCAAAGTTGAATTTTCCAGTGCTTTTACTTCAAACGAAATGGCTTCTGTCAGTTTTGAAATGACTCCATTATCTGCCAGATATAACTCCACGGTATATGCTCCGGGTAGTACCAACGGTCCCTCGGGTGGATTGCTATACCTTCCGGCTGTTCTATTTTTAAGTTGAATTGGTCTTGTGGATGGATATCTCAGATTCCAGTTAATCCGCTTAATTCCTTTAGTAGAAGATGTTTTGATTTTTCGCACTTCATTGCCGACATCATCTTTAATGATAAAGAGTAAGTAGGCGTCCTCATATTCGTCTTCCCTGACAAACTCATCATAGGTAGGATAGTCTATATCTCCACCCTCTTCCTTAATTTCCTTTTCCTTCTTTTGACGTTCCTTTTTTGGAGACATGGGACTATCCTTGACATAATAGCTAAAGGTAGCGCCATACTTTGGGTTCTTTGCTGCATAGTGAGAATAGCCTTGCGAGCCCGTACCTCTTAGTCCTAACGGATTTGTTTCGATATACTCCAGAGCCGGCTTAATTGGAAATATCTTCCCCTCGCTGTCTAAGTCTTCCTCCTTCAAATCCCGAAGAAAACTATAGTCATCCAAGACATAAAAGCCTCGACCAAAAGTTCCAAGTACCAGGTCGTTCTCTCGTTTTTGAATGGCCATATCACGAACAGCAATTGTTGGAAGTCCCGCACTCAAAGCCACCCAATTAATCCCGCCATTTATACTGAAGTACGCACCAAATTCTGTTCCTGCGAACAAGAGATTGGAATTAACATGGTCTTCGGCAATTGCATATACATTGCCTCTTTCGGGCAGATCAGTTGAAATGGAAGTCCAGCTATTTCCTTTGTCTGAACTTTTTAGAATGTACGGTTTAAAATCACCTCGCTTATGGTTATTGAAGGTGGCATAAACAACATTCTCATCATGTTGAGATGCCCAAACCATATTCACATAAGTCATAGATGGAATTCCCGGAAAGTTGTCCTTCTTGCTCCATGTTCCTCCTCCATCTGTAGAAACCTGAATCAGTCCATCATCTGTTCCGGCGTAGAGTAAATCTGCATTTTTGGGAGATTGATCAAACGCAACGATATTTCCATAAATCGTCGTCGATTTATTTTTCATTACAACATCGGGCGATTGAATTTCTCCCATCACCTTCATTTTATTTCGATCAAGTTGCCTGGTTAAATCCGGCGAAATAACTTTCCAACTATTTCCTCTATCCTCGGTTTTAAACACCTTGTTCGCACAAAAAAACAAGGCTTTATTATCATGGGGGGAGATCAGCAATGGCGAATCCCAATTCCAGCGAAAAGCTGCTTCACCCTTTGCGGGTTGGGGCTTAATTCCAATTCTCTCCATTGACTTTTTATCATAACGTGCCAGCCATCCGTACTGAGCTTGTGCATAAATAATATTTGCATCCGTCGGGTCAACCTGAGTTTCATAGCCGTCCCCACCCAGGGTAATAAACCAATCTGCATTTAGGATACCGGCATTATTCAATGTGCGTGAAGGTCCACCCAGCGAGTTGTTGTCCTGAGTTCCACCATAGACATTGTAAAAAGGAGTGTCGTAGTCAATTGATACTTTATAGAATTGGGTAATGGGTAAATTTTGCTTGTACTGCCAGGTTGTAGCGTGATCCCACGTTTCGTAAACACCTCCATCACATCCAACTATCCAGTGGTCGGTATCAACTGGGTTTATCCAAATACAATGATTATCAACGTGTTTTTTAGATTCTCCTGTGGCAATGAAGTTCTCTCCTCCATCCTCTGTATGATGCAACCAGGTACTCAAACTGAATACCTTATCAATATCCTTTGGATCGCAGACGATTTCCTGATAATAATTTCCGCTGGTTTTATACGAGCTTCTCTTTTCCCAGGTGGCGCCTTTATTCGTCGATCTAAAAAATCCATGTGCATCACCTTCTGCCTCTACAATTGCAAATACGTAATTCGGATCAACCGGAGAAACGGCCAGTCCAATTCGTCCCATTTTACCGGACGGCAAACCACTTTTAGACTCCGTCCAGGTTTTTCCGGCATCCACGGTTTTGTAGATTGCACTTTCTTCTCCACCGCCAATATAGGTGAAGACATGACGTCTTCGCTGATGCACGGCTTCGTATAAGATGTCAGGATTCGTTGAGTCCATAATCAAATCACAGCTTCCCGTTTTCTTGGATATGAAATGAATTTGTTTCCAATTTTCACCGCCATCGGTGGTCTTGTATATTCCTCTGTCACCGCCATCTGACCATAATGGACCGTAAGCTGCAACGTAAACAACGTCCGAATTTCTTGGATCAACAATAATCTTGTAAATGTGCTCTGATTCTTTTAAACCCATATTTTTCCAGGTACTACCGCCATCGGTTGATTTATAAACTCCATCACCGTAAGCGACTGAACGTTGATTATTATTTTCACCCGTTCCGACCCAAACGGTGGATGTTTGATTCGGGTCAATCGTTACACAACCGATCGAATAAGATCCTTCGCCGTCAAATATCGGTTCGTAAGTAGTTCCATGGTTGGTTGTTTTCCAGACCCCACCGGATGCCAGAGCCAAATAGTATTCCGAATAATCATTAGGGTTCACAGCAATATCAGATATTCTTCCGGCAGTTAATGCAGGTCCGATACAACGAAACTTTAGACCGCTAACCGTGCTGGATTTGAGCCAATATTTGTCGGCTTCATCATCAGCATTTTTTACTTTTTTTTGAGAATAAAGACTGCTTCCCATCAATAAAAAGGAAAGGCAAAAAAGAAAATTTCTAGACAGCATAATT
>CAZCAD010000385.1:0-3593 GCA_964496525.1 uncultured Flavobacteriales bacterium
AAACTCAAAGAAAATCAGGAAAACGAAAAAAATCAATCCTTCGGCAACAAGCGGTCTGACCGCTTGGAGCGGTCTGACCGCTAGCAGGCCCAAGAACAAAACAACAATGATGATAATGATGACAGAGTACTGTAGATTATCGCGCCTTGACGTTTCCTCCGCTAACAGGCGAGCCCTCTCTTTTTCTTCCTGTTCTTTGATAAGCTGTGCTTTCTCAAATTCATATTTTGTTTGTTGACGTATCGTGGCTTTTTGAGTTTCTTCATTCTTGATGCTATCGCGCATTATAATGTAGAGCTCGTACATTTCCAGCGCCTCCTTGTACTTGCCTAGCTTTCTAGCGACATTGCTCAATAAATTAGCATTACGGGATATAAGACTTGGAAATCCCATTTCACGAGCAATTGCTAAACCGCGGTTGCCATGTAATAAGGCTTCCGCTAAAGCCATTTGGGCCATTTTGATATTTCCAATGTTACTTAAGGAGATAGACACACCTCTATTATTTCCTGTTTCTTCATACATCTTTAAGCTCTTGTAAAAGGATTCCAGGGCATTACTGGTATCGCCTTGATTCTGATATATAGTGGCCATGTTGTTTAAGGCGGAGGCCATCCCTCTCTTGTAGCCCAGCTCTTCATATAGCTTCAGGCATTTGTGATCGTACTCCAGAGCCTTGTCCAGGTCGCCCTGAAACTGATAAACGTAACCTAGATTGATCATTGATTCAGCAATACCTTCCTTATCCCCCAGTGCTTCTCTTATTTCCAAACTCTTGTGCAAATACTCAAGAGCTTTGTCAAGTTCGTCTTGTTGTTTATAGATTAATCCAATGTTATTTAACGCCCTTCCAGTACCACCCCTGTGTTTTGCCTTCTCATAAATCTTCAAACCCTTATGAAAGAATTCTAAAGCTTTTGGAATATCCCCTCGATGTTTATAGATGACAGCCATATTGTTTGAAGCTGCGGCCAGATAAAATTGATAATTGCTATACAGTACCGAATCCTTAACGCCACCCTTCTCTTCAATTTGTATTAAATCATTGAGCATATAATAATAGATAAACTGATATTTCTGCCAACTCTTATGCACCATTCCCTTGCACATAATTCCAAGAGCCGCAAGTTTATCGGTATCCTGCACGGCTTGATGGTACAATGCCAGCGCAGAGTCCAGCAACTTGCGATCATCAACTGTCAAATCTTCTAAGACCAGGGAGTCTATAAGGTAATGCGATTTGTCAGCGAACGGTTCCTCCGATTGGGTAGACTGTGTGACGCTGTCCACGGTTACTATCAAGATTAAAGAGAATGCTGTGAAGTATCGGTTTACCATATCACTAATATAGTGATTCGCTTATGTCATGCGCTCTAAGTTTTAGAAAACTAAGCAGTTGTCTAGATTACTGGATATGAAAGTGCTTGACCGGTAGTCATCTGAAAGTTGGAGTGTGAGAATTGAATAAAAAAACTGTTTGACACTTTCGTGTTTCACTCAGGTTCTTTGCTCAACCTCTAAATTATTTTTGATTATAATGATAATTAACCAGCAAAATTAGTTGACTATTGTGATAAAAAACATGAGCAAAAGATAATTTTATATCAGGTCATGCACTAGCTAATAATAATAACGTTAATTTAGGAGCCGTCTGTTTAATAATCAATTTATTCCACTATATGTCTGAGGAGAAAGAATCTTCCAATGAAGACCTAGAGAAGCTTCGGATCGAGAATGAGATTAAGAGGATAAAGCTTTCAATGCAACACGGGATTGATTTCCATTCTGCTTCCGACAGCAGGCTCTCGTCTGAAGCTGAAGGCCAATGGCTGGATTATGTACAGCAATTTGAGGATTCCTATAAAGAGTGCAAGCAGATTACTGTATATGATATGATCGGCCGTCCGGAATATCGGAAGGTCAGCGAAATAGCTGATGCGGAGCTGAACGCCGAACTTGAGAAAATAGTTGATTTGCTCGGCATTAATGGAATATGTCTCGATACCATTTGTCAAGTGGAGGAGCGGGAGTTGTACCGTTTCATAACTGAAGAGTTATTTCAGAAAGAAGCAGACGATATGAAAGTAGAGGGCATGGTTCAGCATTATATATACGAGGAATTCCATCCAAACCACGATTATGATATTCGGAGAACCTGGACGGAATTTATAGGTGGGCTATTGGACAAGGAGCGCTCATTTAACTTGGATTACGTGGGAATTATGAATGAGGTAAAGTTAAATGGGACTAAATATAAGCTTAAGGAGCTGGGCGTTAAGCTGGCCCTTTTCCGCGATGCTTTTGATGACTTTACATTGTTGAGGTCGAAAGATCTATCCGTAAACATCAGGCCAAGAACAGCTGAAGTGGAAATAGACCTGAAGTTTTTAGCGATGCCTGAGGGCTCCGGTGAAGAGCAGGTATTTGCTGGTAAGGCGAAATTCTGGCTGAAGCTTCAGTATGATTACTGGTGCATTTCCGCGTTGGATTTGCCTGGGTTTGATTTCTAAAGCTTCTTCTGAGGTTTGCGGCGAGATAAGGGTTTGACATGAAGTGGTCCTTGAGCTTGAGTCTCGACAGAAAAAAGCCCCGCTGAGATTTGCTCTTGCCTGCCTAAAGGCTCAATCCTCAAACTCACACTGTTTTGTACCCTGTACGGTTCAATTGTCGAACCAATTTATTCAGGATATGAAGTGCTTATCTGAGATTTGCGAAATAACTGTACCATGATTGGCGAGTTGACCTATCGAGGCTTAATTTGTTTCCATTCTTCAGCCCACTTCTCATCACCCTTGACGGTTCTGTTACAATGAGGGGCAATACAAATGGGAGGTTAAAGATGAGTAACGCTTCCTAGAAACCACGTGTATAGTAATGACCAAGCGGCAGAGTAATTGAACTTTTATTTCCATCCCCAATTTACACTTATAGAAAGGCTGTCCATTGGAGTACAATTTAACCTTTCGTGCCTGACTCGTTTTTCTATTGCATCTACATAAACATTCGCCAAATCTGACTTCATACCTTCGATTTCTTGAATTATATTCCTCTCTACTAGAAAACAGGAGCTATCAATCTTGAATATGACTTCCATAACACCGTTCACAGTAGTATCCAAATCATCGTCATATACATCAAAGTTATATCTTCCATACATGTATTTAGTCATGTAACCATAATCTGTTGCCCAATTTGGAATCTCGCTAAATCCGATAGACTGTACCGTTTTTCTATTATGATAAGCCTCCCAATTCCTCTCTAACTTGACGTCAATAACTTGGTCTTCCGAAAGAATCACATTCTCAAGCACATACCTTCTGCTGTAAAAATCACTGTGTCCGTCCACCATAATTTTAACTGACCTATCCCCAAACAACTCAGGGGGGATTTTGACGATTCCCAGATTCTTATCATACCCATCGTGGAAATATCGAAACTTCTTCACGCCGTACTTTGAATTTTCTCTCTTATCGTCCGTCTCAAAGTTTACTGTTATGCCTGATTCAGGCACATTCCCTTCCCAATCCTGAACGTTGAATGTGATTTTCAAAGACCTTTGCCCCTTCAAAGCAATGCTATTGCCCAGTATGAAC
>CAZCAD010000386.1:0-249 GCA_964496525.1 uncultured Flavobacteriales bacterium
TATTGATAAAAAGGAATAAAAGCATCCGTCGGTTTTTTCTCTAATCGAGGCATTGCTTTATGCCATAATCCCAGCGCCGGCGTTAACAGTATTATTAGATACCCCATGATTAATCCTAAGTAGGCCATATTAAAAATTTAAAACATCTGACATTGTATATACACCCTTCTTGCCTATTAACCACTCTGCTGCTAATACAGATCCCATCGCAAATCCTCTTCTACTATGCGCTGTATGAATAATTTCTAT
>CAZCAD010000386.1:267-3579 GCA_964496525.1 uncultured Flavobacteriales bacterium
ATATTTAACCGTATGTTTGCCCGGAACATCAGGTAAACGCTGCGATTCTATTGAAAGTACCGACTCATCTGAAATTTCAGATTTTTTAACATTCTCCCAGCTTTCATACCGCTTTAGCTTTACCAATATTTGCTCGGCCAAACTAATCCCTGTGCCGCTTGGAGCATCCAGCTTTTGCGTATGATGTACCTCCTGAAGCTCCGTGTCATAATCTTCAAAATCATTCATCATCTCAGCCAAATGTTTATTAACCGCATAAAAAATGTTCACCCCAATACTGAAATTTGTAGCATGTAGCAAAGCCCCATCGCGATCATTGCAGATGTCACTTAGTTCAGAGAGTGAATTATACCAACCCGTCGTTCCGACAACAATCGGAATATCATTATCCAGACAATAGCGAATATTTTCTTCGGCAGAATCCGGGGTCGAGAATTCAATGACAACATCAGTTTCCGTTAAATCAAAATTTTCTTTCTGATTATCGACATCTACCTTGGCAGAAATACGATGATTTCGATCCAAGGCAATCTTCTCGATTTCCTTACCCATTTTTCCATATCCGAAAATCCCAATCTTCATTCTGAAACTTTGCACGAAAATAACGAATTTAAGTAGTTTGCCGGAGTTTGATTGAATAGATGTAAAATAGGCAGAACCAAAGGATGGATTACGGGACTTAAAAAACAACGAGAACTCATTTTTTATCTAAATTAGAGAACGAAATATATGCCGATTAAATAAATAAAATGAAGACACTAGTACTGTTAAGTATGCCGATTTGGTTTTTCACATTTATGATAAGCTGTAAACCTGTGTCCGAAGATCAGGAGACTGTCGAAGATTTAAATGATGCCATCGATTCCCTGGATGTCGAACTTATAAACCCTTTATGGAAATCCGAGACCGACGATGATTTTTTTAAGATTGAATTACCAGGGCGCATGTACTCACGAGATGATCTTAATGATGAGGCCAGTTTGCAATACGGTTACGTTCAGGATATGGGGAATCAAGTACTGGAACATTATGTCGTCGTTTTACTTGAGCCCAAAGACAGTATTCGTCAAGAAGAAAAAGAACATCGTTTGAATTTAGACTTTGACGTTTATTCATACAATGACTTCAGTGTAGAAGGGATATCCGGCGGACTCGATTCATTTGTTGTTTTTAATCCAAAGCCCAGGGCTCGAGTCATAAACGGAATGGACTGTATCATTAATGAGCTGCGCGGAAATATGGGAGATGTCGGCATTTACTATGAGTTAGCTGTCTTTGAAGGAGAAAGGGCTTTTTATCAAGTTTTAACTTGGTGTATTGAGTCACAGAAACAAGAATTCGTAGATGATATGGAAAAAATCATCAGTTCATTCAAGGAACTTGAGGGTGAAACAGCAGAATTGCATAAACATATAATCGACTAAATTATGGCTGACGATAAGAAAATCATCTTTTCCATGATCGGCGTTTCAAAATCGACGCCTCAGGGACAACCAATAATTAAGAACATTCATTTATCCTTTTTCTATGGTGCCAAAATCGGAATTTTAGGGATGAACGGATCTGGAAAGTCAACCGTTCTAAATATAATTGCCGGAATCGATAAGTCTTATCAAGGAGAGGTAGAATTCTCAAATGACTATTCGATTGGCCATCTGGCGCAAGAACCGGATATCGATCCAGACAAAACGGTAAAGGAAATTGTACAGGAGGGAGTGCAGGAAACAGTTGATTTGCTCAAGCGATATGATGAAATCAACAATGGTTTCGCTGATGAGGAGGTGATGAACGATCCTGACAAAATGGAGAAATTGATTGAGCAACAAGGTGAAGTTCAAGAACAAATTGATCGACTGGACGCTTGGGATTTAGACTCGAAACTGGAGCGAGCAATGGACGCTTTGCGTTGTCCACCGGAGGATCAAAGGATAGAGACACTGTCGGGAGGAGAAAAGCGAAGGGTTGCGTTGTGCCGACTATTGTTGAAAAACCCAGATATATTATTACTCGATGAGCCAACCAATCACCTGGATGCAGAATCTGTCGATTGGCTTGAGCAACATCTGCAACAATACAAAGGAACCGTAATAGGAATTACGCACGACCGCTATTTCCTCGATAATGTTGCCGGTTGGATTCTTGAATTAGACAGAGGAGAAGGAATTCCCTGGAAAGGCAACTATACTGCGTGGTTGGAACAAAAGACCAAACGAATGCAGGGCGAAGAAAAAACCGCTTCCAAAAGAAGAAAAGTGCTGGAGCGGGAATTAGAATGGGTTCGAACAAATCCAAAGGGCCGCCGCGCTAAGAATAAAGCCAGGCTGAGCAACTATGATAAGTTGTTAGCCGAGGATGCGAACACAAAAGAAAAGAACCTGGAATTACCAATTCCGAACGGACCACGTTTAGGAAATAATGTAATTGAGGCTGAAAAAGTAGCAAAGGCTTTTGGTGATAAGTTGTTGTATGATGATTTGAATTTTAATCTGCCACCAAATGGCATCGTCGGAATCATAGGTCCGAACGGTGCCGGTAAAACAACGATTTTCAAGATGATTATGAATGAATTAGAGCCCGATAAAGGTGAATTCAAGGTTGGGGAAACAGTTGAAATTGGCTACGTCGATCAGGATCACAAGGAAATGGACGCAGCGAAGTCAATATTTGAGGTCGTTTGCGGTGGTACAGAATTTATTGAGATCGGAGACCAAAAGATTAATTCAAGAGCGTATTTAAGCCGTTTTAACTTTAATGGAGCAGATCAAAACAAGAAAGTTGGAGTTTTATCAGGTGGCGAACGTAACCGTTTGCACCTGGCTATGACCTTAAAAACAGAGGCAAATGTCCTATTATTGGACGAGCCTACCAATGATCTGGATGTAAGCACAATTCGAGCCTTGGAAGAAGGAATAGAGAATTTTGCCGGTTGTGCAGTGGTTATTTCCCACGATCGCTGGTTTTTAGACCGAATTTGCACCCATATTCTCGCATTTGAAAATGACTCAAACGCATATTGGTTCGAAGGGACTTATTCAGAATACGAAGAAAACAGAAAAAAACGACTCGGCGACGAAGGTCCTAAACGCATACGATACAGAAAGTTAATTCAGGGTTAAACTAGGAATCCTGCAAACCTTTTCATTACATTTGCGTAATCAATTATGAACATTGTTTTCAGGATAAAATCTGAGCCCAACCCTTTCGCTCATTCCTATGAAACTTAAATTTGTACTAAATTAATTTTTAACTGTTATGAAAAGAAACATTTTTGTTGCAATAGCAATCGGTGCGATAGCATTTGCTAGTTGTAAA
>CAZCAD010000387.1:0-3573 GCA_964496525.1 uncultured Flavobacteriales bacterium
TCCTGACGCAGCATTTTTTCATTGTCGTTCAACACATCGTTGATGTACCTCAAAGCGGTCTTAAATTCACCACTGCCGAAATATGCATAAGCAATATTGTAGGTAAACAGCAATTTTTTCTCCTTATTAATTTTTTCGCCATATAGCTCCAGGCCGGCTTCAATTTCTCCAATCAATTCCAACGATTTTTTAAACTGTCCTTTTCGGTTATTCAACTGAAGCTCTCCAATCAAAGTCGTTGTAAACAAACGCACTTTTGAATCCAGGGAGCTAAATGCTTTCTTACCATCCAATTCCTTAATCTCTTCAATAATGCTACACGCATTTTCAAAATCATAAACATCAATGTAGCAGTTGAGCAAGAAGCCCAGCGTACAGATGTATCTCTGCTGGATATCGTCCCGAATATTTGGCTGCCGTTCCATAACTGATTTCGACTTTCTAAAATGGGTTAAAGCGTCTTCATAATCGCGTATACTTGCGGCACACAATCCTTTTATGTAATAGCAAATTGTGGTAGCTCTTGTTGAGATTGCCGTATTTTCCCCCTTAATTAAGTGGTAATCGGCAATCTCGTTTACAAGATTTCTCTCTTTTTCATTTCGAGTAAATCCACCTGACCGGAATACATAATTGATCTTTGAATAA
This sequence comes from uncultured Flavobacteriales bacterium, assembly GCA_964496525.1. Lineage (GTDB taxonomy): Bacteria > Bacteroidota > Bacteroidia > Flavobacteriales_D > Crocinitomicaceae > JAKSBJ01. Next base: position 649 of record CAZCAD010000387.1, read on the forward strand.
AGAATTTGATATTCAGCCAAATTCCTCAGCTTTTCAATGACTTGTCCCTCTTCGATAATCAACTCATCTAAATCTTTACTAAAAACCCCGGATTCGTAAGCTTCCTCCAATAATTTCTTTTCCCAGTTGATCAGTTCAAACCAGTAATAGAACTTCTCATACTCTTTGGCAATGAATTTTGCTCGCTTTACGAACTTATTGCACTCTTTGTAAAGCGCCTTCTTATAAAGTATTTCAATGTTTTTGATTTCTTGTTTTAGTTGCGAGCTAACAGAACGATCTGAATAGTAGGATCGAAGACTTTTCAGAATCAGTTTGTACAAGTGATTTTTCTCAGATGGCAAATGCTTAACAAAAGTCTGGCTTTGAAAATGACGCTTCAGCTCGTCTTCATCATATTTCTTTTGTTTCTCAACAAAGTCAAAAATCTTGAGGTAGTTCTTTTCTCCCGTCTGTAGAGAAGAGTTCAGCTTAAAGAATCGCTTTTCAGACTTAGTGAGCGACTTGATAAGATTAAACAGTTCAATTGAAGGTTTCATATTATGCTCGCTTAGGAATTCAATTTATTATTGAATTAAATATAGCTGTTTCAACTGTAAAACGTCCCAAAACACCTTAAGGTTGTCCAGCCCTTGATTCAACTGTATCAATCATCTAGCGTGCTTTTCTGAAAATATAGTCCACTTAATTAATAGATTTTTAGAGAACAACTATTGAAATGAATTGTAGACATTTTTAAAATTAACACTTCAAGAATAGAGAGTGTTTTTTGGCTTCCGCGCCAATTCTAAGTCGGGCAGTGCCCGCCATAGCCTTGGCGACGGCGGGCTTTCGGCTATATCCATCCCGATGAATCGGAACGGGATGCCGCCTCTATCCCTAAGCCAGGAATCGTCGTAAGAAAGGGCTTAAATCGGTGGGGGTTAAACCCCGCCCTATTAATCATTTTCAATAACTGCGGGATTTATCCCGCAGAATTTGACATCGTCAAACACGAAAAGGGGCTGCGAACAGCCCCTTTTCTAACAACAAACCAAAAAACCCTCCTGTCGATTCACGATCCCTGATGATTGCAAAGCAATATCAGGGTTCTGCTTAGAGCAGAACTATCGGAGGATTACCTTTGTACCTGCAGGTAATTTCTCGTCAGGTTTGTCTGAATAATTAAACTTTAAAAGTCGTTTTAACTTGATTCCTTCCTCCTGTGAAATTTTTCGGAGAGTAGTTTCTTTGGTGCATACAAATACGTTATAACCGCGTTTTGCTTTTCTTCTCTTAGGGTCTAAATAGATGATCTCCCCTTCTCTCAGCACGTCACGCTTTCCTAATTCATTGTATCGATACAACTGCCACATGCCCAATTCAAATTCATCAGAGATTCGGTAATAGGTATCTCCTTTTTTCACCTCGATGTATCTCACGTCAAACTTGTTACGCAACACCTGATGTTGATTTCTGTTCAGCTTAACGGCCTTGCTTTGCTCTTTAGGCGCAGGCTTTGAAATCCTTATTTTCGGTCTCTTGTCGCTTGGTATCGTAGTTAACTCGTCCAGCTTTGCTTTGAGCGGTAAGTCCGGTTTTTTATCGTATTGATGGAGCTTATAATTCTCAATGATCTGAATCAGCACTTGAGCATACTTAGGATTCGTCGCATATCCTGCCTTCTTTAATCCTTTTGACCAGCCTTTATAATCTGTCAAGTGAAGATTAAAAAGACCGTCATAGCGAGAACGTGAAGTTAAAAAGGCGGAGTGATCATCGTAAGACTGTGCCGCATTATCGTAGCTTCTAAAACATTCGTTAGGTCGATCGTCGGTATGATAAATTCGCTTCCCATCCCAATTTCTGTGACACTTGATTCCAAAATGATTGTTTGCATTTCTAGCCAAACGACTATTACCATTAGCACTTTCATGTATTCCTTGAGCCAATGTAATACTCGCCGGGATGCCAAATTCATTCATTTGTTCAACCGCGGTCACTTTCCACTTTTCGATATATTCATCGGTGCTTTGTTTTTTAGCCTGGGAAGATATGCCGAAAAGCAATAGTCCAAAAAAGATCAATAATCGTTTCATTTGATTGATAGTTTGTTGTGGGAAGATATTACGGGCGGATTTCAATCGGGTTACAAAAAAGTGATTTCATGGGCTAAAATGCCTCGCTAACCGTTATGTAAAAGCCACTGGTTTCACGTCCTACACCATAATCCAGACGCAAATTAATTTTTCTTATACGATCCAATGCAAATCGAAGTCCACCACCCAAAGTCCAACGCCAATCTCCAATTTTAAGCCAAGCGGTTTTTTGATAGGTTTGACCAATATCTGCAAACAAAACGGCACCAAAACGCCAGGGTAAATCGACCCGATATTCGCCTTGAAAGATGAGTGCATTCTTTTCCCTGAAGCGGCCTTCATAATAACCTCGCATGCGTTTAGTTCCTCCAATTAAAGACATCATGTTAAAGGGAACATTTCCTCCTGAGTACTGGAAATTAAGATTGGTAGCCCAAACACCGTTCTTGTGAATGTTCCAATAATGTGTTGCATCGATAAATCCTTTGTAAAAATTATAACTACTCCCGAGCCAATTTGTAAAGCCCAAAATTTTTGCATCGATGTACCATCCTCGTTCGGGATAAATCACATTGTCCCGACTGTCCAACACGAGAACGGGGCCTATCCCGTTGGTAAATCCCCCTTCATGTCCATAAGAATTTTCCAATATGCCATTCGTGACCGTCTTTGTAATGCCGTAATGCTCAAACCACCACCCAGCTCCCAAACTCAAAGGTCCTTTGGTTTTACGAACGTAATTAATCCTAAATCGGGCAATATTTACATCAAAGGCTTCCTCATTACTTTTTGGCGTGTTATTTCCTATTCCGTAATAGAAATAGGAGAACTTGAAATAACCCACCTC
>CAZCAD010000388.1:0-1579 GCA_964496525.1 uncultured Flavobacteriales bacterium
CAGGCGATCCAGCCCAAGGCAAGTGCTTCAGGCGCAATTGCTCCCACAGAATCGGGTAAATAAACGGTGAGGATCAATCCTACAAAAGCCGGATAAACTCCTATTCCTCCCTGAACGAGGACAATTCCAATAGCTCCGGCAATAAAGGCAGCTAAGACTGCATCCGGCCCCATAGAAGACATTTCTTCGACTGCGAAAAAGTTGAGCCAGAACCAGACCATATACATTACCCAAATGAACAGGGTATGAGCCAAAAAGAGTCCTTTTGATTTTGTTTTAAAAATGGAGAAGATTCCTTCAAAAATTCCCCCTACGAACTTTTTCAATTTCTCTCTAAATGTCGATTTAAGTATAAAAAGTGTAATGACAGCAGCTACTGTCGCAAATATGCCATAGAGCACGACCTTACCTAAAATTGAAAAAATGGCTGAATTCGCACAAGAATTTTCACCTGAATTGAATGCATCAATTTTGGCCTGAAACAAGTCGATTTTATCGACCTGCAAACCAAGTGTAATCAGTGCAATAATTCCGAGCATAGCCAAATCAACTGCTCTTTCGGCAATGATAGAACCGAAGCCTTTTTGGAATGGAACGCCCTCTGTTTTGGATAGAACCACAGCCCTTGAAGCTTCACCGGCCCGAGGGAAAACAAGGTTTGTCATATACCCGATCATTACTGCGTGATAGGCATTCCAGAATTTGACCTTATAGCCCATAGGTTCGAGCAAATACTTCCACCTATACGCCCGACTCAGGTGACTCAACCATCCTAAAAACAATGCAAAGATTACCCAGAAATAGTTCGCCCTGCCGAATGCGGTGAAAAGGTCATCTTTTTGCGCAGCACAAAGTGCATCATAGAAAAGCCATATCAAGAATACACCGAATGCAAGAGGCAAGACGATTTTAAGGATAGATATTATACGAGACTTCATTTTGATGGTCCTAATCTTCTAACGAAGTCGGGGCTTAAAAAGTTCTTGATTTTAGGAATTATTAGGACGAGCAAACATTTCCTCGATTTTGTTGGTTTTCGTGTTAGGAAAAACAACCGTCGGTTTAAATGACCGAGCCTCTTCGAATTCCATTTGTGCGTAGCTGACTATGATAATGATATCACCAACTGCTATTCTCCTTGCGGCTGGGCCATTCAGAGTTATATATCCTCTCCCTTGTTCACCACTGATAATATAGGTTTCAAAGCGTTCACCGTTATTGATGTCGAGAATTTGGACTTTTTCACCCTCGATCATATTCGCAGCCTCCATTAAGTCAGGATCAATAGTGATGCTGCCAATATAGTTGAGATCAGCTTCAGTCACCGTAACTCGGTGAATCTTAGATTTTAAGACTTCTACAAGCATATTTTTAGATAAAAACTGCCCGTAATTTACTCAATTTGTACTACTAACTAATCAGAATTACCAAGGCTGGTATTATTCGTGTTTCGCACTTGCTGCGGATGCATTAACATAAAATTAAAGCTTCCGCCGCTTTTCTGCTGAAATCCTCTCATCTTATTCGAAGTGGCTGAATAGTTCTGCCACACAATCGTAAGCGGTTCATTATCTCCCAC
>CAZCAD010000388.1:1679-3563 GCA_964496525.1 uncultured Flavobacteriales bacterium
TCACAGGCAGAAATTAAAAGGGTTCCAATAATAAAAAGGGGTATACATTTTTTCATGACTATATTTTTTGCGATTCGGATAATTTAACCACAAAAATTAAGCCAGAATGTCCTTAATTGGTGGCCATTAAGAAAGCCTTTAGGAATTCGTCGATTTCACCATCTAAAACAGCATCAACATTGGATGTTTCGTAGTTGGTACGGACATCTTTCACCAGCTTGTAAGGCTGCATCACATAATTTCGAATTTGCGATCCCCATTCGATTTTCATCTTACCTGCTTCAATTTCACTTTGTTTCTCCATCCGTTTTCTGAGTTCAATCTCGTATAGCTGCGACTTCAATAGCTGAATGGCCTTTTCTTTATTCGTAAGCTGCGAGCGCGATTCAGAGTTTTCTATCACTATTCCGGATGGCTCGTGACGAAGCCGAACTGCGGTTTCAACCTTATTTACGTTTTGCCCTCCTGCACCTCCGGCACGAAAGGTCTCGAAAGTATATTCGGATGGATTGATCTCGATTTCGATTGTATCATCGACCAGCGGATAAACATAAACTGACGCAAAGGAAGTATGACGCTTTGCGTTTGAATCGAAGGGCGAAATTCGAACAAGCCGATGAACTCCATTTTCTCCTTTCAAATAACCAAAAGCAAAATCCCCCTCAAATTGGAGCGTTACGGTTTTAACTCCGGCAACATCACCTGCTTGATAGTTAATCTCAGTAACCTTCATGCCCCCCTTTTCTCCCCACATAATGTACATACGCATAAGCATGGATGCCCAGTCGCAACTCTCTGTTCCACCTGCACCAGCAGTAATCTGCAACACACCATTCAAAACATCTTCTTCAGCAGAAAGCATGTTTTTGAATTCTAAGGCCTCCAATTTCTCTATAGATTTCTGATAATGCTCGTCTATCTCATCCGCAGTCGATTCACCCGCAGAATGAAATTCGATCAACACATTTAAGTCATCAAATTCAGTCATCAATTCTTCATGAGCCTCAATCCAGAATTTTTTCGAACGCACTTTCTTTAATGTGATTTCCGCAGATTTTGGATCATCCCAAAATATCGGATCCTGGGATTTTAATTCACCTTCCTGTACTTCAATTTTCTTCTCATCAATTTTCAGGTATTGATAAAGTTCGGCAAGGCGGCGCTCGAAATCTTTCAATTGGTCTTGTGTTACCATGATGCGAAAATTACATTTTTTTTGCCTTGAAGTGGTTAAAAAGTTATTGGTTATTGGTTATTAGGGTTTTTTAATACTCCAGATATTAATCAAATCCCTGATGGTTTAAAACTCAATACACAATAACCGGTCGCCAATAACCAATAACTTTTTAACCAAAATTCAAAGAATATTCTAAATTTGTGTGCTTATTTAAAACCGAAGAAAATGAACATTCCCGCAGATTTAAAATATACCAAAGATCACGAGTGGATAAAAGTTGAAGGTGATATTGCAACGATTGGTGTAACGGATTTTGCCCAAGGTGAACTTGGAGATATCGTTTACGTTGAAATTGAGACAGTAGGCGAAACTCTTGCACAAGAAGAAGTCTTCGGGTCCATTGAAGCTGTAAAAACTGTTTCTGATTTGTTTATGCCTGTAAGTGGTGAAGTAACAGAGATGAACGAGGAAATCGAATCAAACCCTGAAATTGTTAATTCTGATCCTTACGGAGGAGGTTGGATGATTAAGGTCAAATTATCAGATGCTTCTGAACTCGATGCTTTGCTTTCTTCGACCGATTACGGAGATCTAATTGGGTAAGACAACCACAATCCATATTCCCTGGATAGCCTGGGCGTTGATCATATCAGTCCTATCATTCTTACCGGGAGATCGGCTTCCTAAAATCAATTTTGAATTCTTTT
>CAZCAD010000389.1:0-3546 GCA_964496525.1 uncultured Flavobacteriales bacterium
ATAGGCTGGACGGCCATTACCGAGTTTGCTGATACTGTTAATCTGGGTCCTTTGACAATGGAAACTTACACCATTAATTTTACGGCCTATGTTTCGCTGGATGACATTATATGCGATTACCAGGACACGGCGAATTATTCGGAAACGCTGACTGTGATAGAAGACCCTTTCGCCACACTCGACGAGTCCGGTAAGTTTGAGATTATTATTTATCCTAATCCAACTGATAATTTCATTGATATCAGGGGAGTTCAGGACGGGGATCTTATTAGGATTTATACCATGGACGGACGATTCTGTCAATCGACCATTTATAAGTCAGGAAGTTTAATTTATGTCGGTAATCTATCCGCAGGAAACTACCTTATAAACTCTCAAAGTTTCGACGGTGCTCCATTGGGCTTTAAAAGATTGATCATTCAATAAAACCGATCAACACATCAGGTTTAGATCTTTTGTCCCATCTCTTTGGTCCTTGGTCTCCTCTATCGACCGATAATCAACAATTTAGAAGGCTGCAAAGAATAATTGGTAGTTTTGTAGATTCCAACTATTCAAACTATGAAATATGCCATTCACTTTCTGCTGCTAATTGTAACAGCCGGTTCAATCGCTCAGGAAAATATTGACTATCAAAAACCGCCAAAGGAGATTATGGATTTGGTCGATGTTCAAGTCGCACCTTTCGTTCTTTTGGATGATAAGAAGGAGAACATGATTCTGCTTTCCCGCGATGCTTATAAATCCATTGAAGAACTCTCACAAGAGGAATTGCGATTGGGTGGATTAAGAATTAATCCGATCACTAATATCGGAAGCCGAACCACTTATTTCAATAAAATTCAAATTCGCCATTTAAGCAAAGCCAACTCGCCGGCCTTAGCGGTTGAAGGAATGCCCAAGAATCCGAAAATCACGAATTTCAATTGGTCGCCCGATCAGTCTAAAATGGCGTTTACGCACACAACGATTACCGGCGTTGAACTGTGGGTAATGGACATCGCTGCTGTTTCTGCTAAAAAATTAACTGATGCCACCGTCAATGCCAATTTAAGAGATGTGATTAACTGGTTTGAAGACGGCAATTCTATCCTGGTAAAGATGCTGTCGAAAGATAAAAAGCCCCTGATTAATACCGAAACGGCTATTCCCACAGGTCCTACTATTTCGGTTAACGATGGAAAGAAAGCACAAAACAGGACGTATCAGGATCTTTTAAAAAACAAAAATGATGAGTTCAATTTTGAGCAATTAGCTCATTCAGAAATCGCCAAAGTGAACCTGGATGGGTCGAAAGAACCGTGGCTCGGTTCGGCCATGTATCGAAGTGTAACATTTTCGCCGAACGGAGATTATGTCCTGGTAACAACGGTCGAAAAACCATTTTCCTACTTGGTTCCTTACAGTCGTTTCCCTTCGAAAACAGTAGTTTACGGTAAAGACGGAATGGCGGTTGAGACAATTTTGGAAGTTCCGTTGATTGAAGATTTACCAAAAGGATTCATGGCTGTACGAAAGGGAAAACGAAGAATTTCATGGCGGGCGGATAAGGCATCGACCTTAACGTATGTTAAATGCCTGGATGAAGGAGATCCTGAAAACGAAGTTGAATTCAGGGACGAACTGTTCGAGTTAGAAGCTCCTTTTAATGGCGCAGGAAAAAGTCTTTTCAAATCAACGAATCGCTTCTCCTATGTAGAATGGGCAAATGATGGTCTGGCGATTGCTTATGATTATTGGTGGACAAGTCGAAATACAAGAGCTTATGTCTTCGACCCATCTAACGCCTCTAAGAAGCCGTTGATAATTGAGGATAGAAATTTTCAGGACCGTTACAGTGATCCCGGTGGATTTATTACGAAGCGAAATGAATTTGGAAGTCATGTTCTTTTAATGGAAGGTGATAACGCCTTTCTACTTGGAGATGGATTTACTGAAGACGGACAGTTTCCTTTTATTGACAAGATGAATTTGGCTACAAAGAAAAAAGAACGATTGTATCAATCGGCGTTTACGGATAAAATTGAGGATATCCGGGACTATGATCCGGCAACAAACGAAATGCTTGTTCGAATTGAGTCACCAACTGACTACCCGAATTACTGGTTCAAGAATCTAAAGAAAGTAGAGGCTACACAAATTACGGTTTTCGAAAATCCATTCAAAAGTCTTGAAGGTGTTCACAAGGAGGTCATTGAATACAAAAGAGCTGATGGCCTCGATTTATCAGGGACGCTTTACCTGCCCGTGGGTTATGACAAAGAGAAGAAAGAAAAAGTTCCTTTGATCATCTGGGCTTATCCAACCGAATACAAGGACAAATCTTCGGCAGGACAAAAGACTAATAATCCAAATGAGTTTACTTATCCGCATTATGGATCCATGATTTATTGGGTGACGAGAGGTTATGCCGTTTTGGATGACGCCTCTTTTCCAATTGTCGGTGAAGGAGATGATGAACCAAATGATTCCTTCCGCGAGCAATTAGTCGCCAACGCTAAAGCAGCCATTGATGCCGTCGATGCGCTGGGCTACATTGACCCGGAAAAGGTCGCTTGTGGAGGTCATAGTTACGGGGCATTCATGGTAGCGAATCTTTTGTCTCATTCTGATTTATTCGCGGCGGGGATTGCAAGGAGTGGTGCCTATAATCGGACGCTTACGCCATTTGGTTTCCAAAGTGAAGAGAGAAATTATTGGGAGGCTGCGGACATTTACAACAACATGTCGCCTTTCATGCATGCTGACAAGATGAAGCATCCGCTACTTTTAATCCATGGCGAAGCTGACAACAATTCAGGAACGTATCCAATGCAATCCGAGCGTTACTTTAACGCACTTAAGGGATTAGGCGCCAACGTTCGTTTGGTTATGCTGCCAAAAGAAAGTCACGGCTATCGAGCTAAAGAAAGCATCTTGCACATTCTTTGGGAGCAGGATCAATGGCTGGAAAAGCATTTGAAGAATAAGGGTGAAGGTGGTTCCGATACGGGTTCCGGAAACTAAGGGTCTGTGTTTTTTACCTTATTGTAAAACTTTCAAAATAAGTTCACCAAATTTGATGCAGTTATTTTTTCTTTATCAAGGCAAAATTTTGAGACATAGCCATAGCTATGGCGATAAATTTTAACCTGCCTACCGGCAAAGGCAGGCGCTGAAAAAGGAATACAGAACAAATTCAAATGGGGAAGTTATTTTGAAAGTTTTACTTAGCAAACAAAATACTTCTGCTGAGTTTATCGAAGTAAATCTAAAGGAAACTCTGTGATATAATTTTTTGCAAGCTATTCGAAAAGTTCAAAGATATCTTCCAATTCAAAATCTTCAAGGTGTAAAAGTTGAAATGCCTGTTTCTAGGAAGTCTCCGCCTTAGGCGGGTGGATACAGCGGATAGCGCGGTGCTGACCGAAGGAGGCACTGTCCTGAGCTTGTCGAAGGATTGCGACTGAGCGTCAGTAGCCGGCCTACATCTAATACTATCGCACAAAATATCCTTTGTCCTTTGTCCTTTGTCCTTTGTTTTATGTCTATTATATTTACACCAAT
>CAZCAD010000390.1:0-3546 GCA_964496525.1 uncultured Flavobacteriales bacterium
AGCCCTCTTCTTTATCCTTAAAATTTTCTAAAAGTATCGATTTATTTAATCGATAAGCTTCACGAATCTGTCGTTTCAATCTGTTTCTGTCGACCGCCCTCTTTACCTTTTTCTTTGGTACTGAAATAGCAATTTGAACATTGGCTCCCGTCTCAAAAGCAAGCGGTTTATACTTCATCACAAAAGGAAATTCCTTGAGGCTTTCACTCTTTTCAAAGAGTTGTTCAATGACTATTCGGCTACTCAACCGTTCGGCTTTTGGAAACTTCATCGACATTTATTCTGTCTTATTAAGATTCGTTAATCCCTTTTCTGCCTCTTCCAATTGCGCAAAAAACTCAAGGCCGTAAGCCCTGATAATTGCATCTTTCAAAAAACGAAAAACGGGCACTTTCAATTCTTTCCCCAGTGTACAGGCGTCAGCACAAATTGGCCATCGATCGTAGTTCAAAGCTGTAAAAGACTCATAGGTCTTTGCTCTAATCGGATAGAGATGACAGGACTTTGGTTTGTCAAACGGTATTTTCTCATCCCGGTACGCCAGTTCTATTCCACATTTGATAATTCCATCATCACCCCTGGCTACAAACACACATTCTCTGCCACCTACCAAAGAAGTCACGGGCTCGTCATCATCGTCCATATAAAATACGCCTCGCTTCTCAATCACTTCCAAACCCTCCTTATCAAGATAAGGTTTGATCTCGTCGACATGCTCCTCCAGTAGTTCTACTTCCTCCTGCTCAAGTGGGGCGCCATCATTTCCTTCAATGCAGCATGCACCTTTGCAAGCGCCCAAATTGCATACAAATTCTTCTTGAAGAAGTTCAGTGGAGACCAGTTTGTTGCCTATTTCGATGATCATGGTTTAAAGATAGTTGTTTACTGGCGAAGAGGCGAAGTGTAACTAAATGAACGGTTCAAATGTTTAATAAGAAGAATCCTGTCATGGCAAAGTGTTTTATCCTCTTGATTATTTACCTTGGTTCTGTTCTTGTCAGCGCACAAGAGTTCGATTATCAATACTTTACATTATCTGATAGCATCAACTTCGAATTTCAACTTATCGAAGAACGAAATGACGGTGATTGGATAGCAATTGGGTCAAGTAGAATAGCTCGAATTTCATCTGACGGAAATCTGCTTTGGCTACGTGATGTTTTAACATACACCCTGATGGACTTCGCACTGGACGAGGATAACTATATCTACTATTTAAGTCAGTGGACAGATGAAGGGAACGAGCGCCGTTCATATTTGGTTAAGCTTGACCCTGATGGAAATCCGGTTTGGCAAAGAGATTTTGGTGGTGGTATTTACGAAGTAGAGGCCAATGGATTTCATGTTGATGAATCGAGCTACATCCAATGTGTTGGTCGCATGAACAATGACACCTCATGGTTCAATTTTGTTTATCAGTTCGACTTCGCCGGCAATGAAGTTTTTACACACCGAGTATATCATAAGACTGCAAATTATACCACGCTCAAGGCAGTTGACCGGGCTCCGGGTGGAAGGATATACGCTTTAGGTGAATGGGATCATAAATGCATTATCTACAGATTTAATGATGATGGAAGTTACAATGCATTCAAGCAATATGAATTGTTGGACAGTTTAAGTGCAAAGGATATTGTTGCGTATGGAGACAATGACATACAAGTACTTATGGATTATTATGTCTTTGACGATCATTTCCCTTATCGAACGGTAATAAAAATGCGGGTCGATGAATATTTGCAATTCGTTTCCGCAAAGGAGTACTCTAAGGGACAAGACGTTTTAAAGGGAATAGATCTTGAAATTAAGGAAGATCGATGTTTCATTGCAATTAATGATCAAATCACAGATAGTACTACCATAGTCGAAAAAACCAATCTTAAGGGTGATCATATTTTAACCAGAGAAATTTTCGATCAATCTTCCCCTCAATACTGTACAGATATTGAAGTACGATCCGACCAGTCCCTTGCACTGAATTATCATTCAGACTCGCAATCGATATTTAGCGGTACTAATGAGTATATGCAGTCGAACTGTGACTCACACTTCGGTTCCATTAATATCTCAGACATTACCATTGCTTACTTTAATGCTTTCCCTTTGCTACTTAGCGAATCCTTTCCAATAATAAATTCTTCGTTTCCAACGTCAACGGGATCTACAGATTATGACTCAGAGCAAAAATGTTTTGGCTTTGCATCTTCTGTTGACTCGGAGGCTGAGATAAAAATTTTTCCTAATCCAACTATTGCCCTACTTAAAATCGAAAGTAATGAAGTGATTCAGGAGATCGAAATTCTGGATCAGAATATGAGAATCGTTTTAGTGCCCGCAGGGAATCTCATAGACCTTTCACGTCTTAGGCCCGGGAATTACATTATCAGACTACGCACAGACTTAACCGTAGTGCAAAAATCTTTCGTTAAATTATAGGCTGAATTATCCCTTAAGTGCTTCAGCGCCACCAACTATTTCAAGAATCTCATTGGTAATAGCCGCCTGACGAGCTTTATTGTACTCCAATTTCAGTTCTTTAATCAATTCAGAAGCATTATCCGTGGCTTTGTGCATTGCTGTCATCCTGGCGGCGTGTTCACCAGCAAATGAATCAAGCAAAGCACTGTAAAACTGTACCTTCAATGATTTTGGCATTAGCTCGGACACAATCTGTTCTTGAGACGGTTCGTAAATGTAATCTGTATTCGTCTTTGGTTTTTGTTCTTGCCCTTCAATCTCTTCTTCGTCCGGAGGTGCAATTGGCAAGAACTGTTCTACCTTTATTTGTTGACTCGCAACGCTTTTAAAATGATTGTAGACAAGAACAACCTTATCGATCTGTTTATCGATGTAAGCTTTCATGATCTTCTCAATATAGGGAGCAGAATTTTCAAAGCTGAGCTCATTCCACAGATCGTCCAGATGGCTGGGTAAATGCGAACCACTGATATAATATTCCGTTCTTTTGAACGCATCGGTTGCTTTTTTACCAATACAAACGATGGATACATCTTTACCCTTATAATCTTCCTCAATCAGTCTGAATGCTTGCTTAATGATATAGTTATTGAATCCTCCACAAAGTCCTCTGTTTGAAGTGACCACAACGATCACGATATTTTGATCAGCACGATTAGATGCAAAGACATTATCTGAATCAGAAAGTGAGGAAGAAAGATTTCCAAGAATCTCGGTCAGCTTATTCGCATACGGTCGCATTTTCACAACCGCATCTTGTGCACGCTTCAACTTAGAGGCAGAAACCATCTTCATCGCAGATGTAATCTGCATCGTTGATGACACACTGGTAATTCTATTTCTTATCTCCTTTAAGTTCGCCATTCTTTAAAATCCGCTAGGTGTATTTCGCCGTTAAGTCTTTTATTGCTCCTTCCAATTCAGTCGTAATTTCTTCTGAGTATTCTCCCGCTGCCAATTTGTCCAATAAATCCTGGTGACTTGCGCTTAAGATCGAAATTAGCTCCAATTCAAAGTCCTTCACCTTATTGAGCGGAACTTCACTTAGAAGGCCTTTGGTTCCGGCAT
>CAZCAD010000391.1:0-3519 GCA_964496525.1 uncultured Flavobacteriales bacterium
AAGCTCCTTGGTTGCCCTATAGACAAGCAATAGGGAAGTAAAGGGCTAATCCGTTCAATTTATTACCTTCTTCGATTAGCCAGCAATGGTGGTGGTTCACCTGTAAATGGATTCCAGCGACTGATACTTTTTGCCCCCATTCCGGAGGCGCGCATAATGGCTCTGTCTCCGTAACGATCACGAATATAATCCATGGCCTGATAGAGGTTGATGACGTTGGTGTCGTCAAACAAATTGATTTGATGCCCACCTTCAACCAAGTGACTGAAACGAACGCCAATGAGCCGAACCAAAACTCTTCGTTGATACAACTTTCGGTACAATTCCAAAACAGTGGGAATGATAGAGTGATCCGAGGCGCTATATGGAATTCGTTTTTGTAATGTATGAGTTTGAAAATCGGAGTAACGAATTTTAACGGTAATGCAGGCAGATAGTTTGTTACCACGTCTTAATTGAAAGGCCAGATTTTCAGCCATTGCCGTAATAATTCCCTCCAGCTTTTTAACATCGATGGTGTCTTTGTCAAAGGTTCGTTCGGTTGAAATTGATTTTCGTTCTTGATATGGAATCACCGGAGAATTGTCAATTCCATTGGCCTTCTTCCACATGGTGATACCGTTTTTCCCAAACACTTTTTGCATTACCTCCATCGGCATCTCCTGAATAGTTTTGATTCGTTTCACTCCCAAATTGCAAAGCGAACGGTAGGTGGCGTCACCAACCATCGGAATTTTCTTCACAGACAAAGGAGCGAGAAAGGGTTTTTCAGTTCCTTTTAGGATGTTGATTTCATTATTGGGTTTTGCTTCGCCGGTGGCAATTTTGGAAACTGTTTTATTGATCGACAAACCAAATGAAATGGGTAAACCTGTTTCACGGATAATGCGCTGACGAAGCTCCGAAGCAAATTGCTGACAGCCAAAAAATTTATCCATTCCACTCAAGTCAGCATAAAATTCATCGACCGAAGTTTTTTCATAAAGCGGAACCTCTTCTTTTATAATGTCCGTGACATCGCCGGAATATTTGCTGTAAACTCCTGAGTTTCCCCTTAAGATAATTGCCTCCGGACAAAGCTGCCGGGCCATTCGCATCGGCATGGCCGAATGAATTCCAAACCGCCTTGCTTCGTACGAACAAGAGGCTACAACACCTCTGTCAGACGTTCCACCAATGAGCACAGGTTTGCCGATGAGTCGACTGTCAATCAGTCGCTCGCAAGACACAAAAAAGGTGTCCAGATCCATATGCATTATTTTTTTCATTCCCCTCCTGGCCTCCGGTGGGAGGTAATTTTTCTATGCTGATCGTTTTTCAGTTAGTGTGAAAACCAGATCAATAATCTCGTACCGAACCCTTTCCAAATCCAATAAAACTTCTTCGTTTTCAAATCGGATAACCACAAACCCAAGTTTTTCAAGCTCTCTTTGTCGCTTAAAGTCTTCTTCAGAATTGTAAATGTGATATCCACCATCAATTTCAATTATTAGTCCCGCCTGATGACAGAAAAAATCAACGATATAATTGTTAAGGGGGTGTTGTCTTCTGAATTTGAATCCTGCTTTTTTATTGGATAGTACTTCATCCCAGAGTTTTTTCTCTGCGCTGGTTTCATTAATTCGAAGCTTTTTAGCGTACTGCTTCATATACCATTTGTAATGCTTCATGCTGATTGTTTAGTTGAATTTTCCCTCCCTTTAGGGAGGTCGAGGGTCCGTCCAATAATCAATCCTGCTATTCCTCGTCACCACTACCTTTTCTTTTTCTTCATCTTTGACCTCCGCATAGCGAGGATCTTCGATCACATCCATTTTCTCCATATAATTTGCTTCTATCGTCACACAATCATAGTCATCAATTACTTTTCCTCGAATTTTGTAAATCCCTGTTCCTCTAAAAGGATACTTTGCTGCTATTTGAGGAAAATGGACAGTATCTAACCATTGTCCCTCTTCGTCTAGAAAAGTCCCAAAGTGCATATGTTGTCCTCCTTTAGTGGTGGTATTTTTCCGATGAATTAAATACCCCTTTATCCAAACCGTTTGCCCATTGTATTTAGGGAGATTTTTCGCTAAAACTCCTTTGAATTTCTGATCCCGGACGATACTGAATGCACTGTAAAGAGGAAAGCCTAAAAGCTCCATTTGGTCAAAAGTATCTTCTTCTATGGAATTTTCTAATTGAGGAATTTTGTATTCGGGACGTTGAATTCGGAATAAGTCTCGCACCTGCATCGCCGTCGGCAAGCCTTTGGCGGCCGATGGATAATTGGCCATTTCTTCGATCTTTTTGTTGGAAGTAGCTCCCAATTTAAAATGGGCTTCCCAAAGCAAATGGCGTTTATCTTTTTTAGTAAATCGAAAGGCATCGATTCGAATTAGTATACTGATTTGCTCCAGCGAAACAGAAACACGATCTAGAAAATCGTTAAAGCTTTTAAAAGGGCCATTTGCAGACCGTTCGGTAAATATCTTGAGGGAATTATTACTCTCAAAACCATGTATTAAATGAAAGCCTAAATAAATGTCCTTTTTATACAAAGTGGTTTCAATCGTGCTCCGATTAACACAGGGCTCGTGGATAATTCCACCGTGGAGCCGTGCTTCCAAAACATATAATTCGGTTCTGTAAAAACCACCGTAATTATTGATAGTGGCCACCATATATTCTAAAGGGTAATAGGCTTTTAAAAACAGACTTTGATAGCTCTCAACGGCATAAGAAGCGGAATGCCCTTTTGCAAATGCATAACCGGCAAAGCTTTCTGTTTGTCTCCAAACTTCAGCGGTTAATTCAGGCGAGCGTCCCTTTTCATTGATACAATTCGAAAAAAATTTTTCCTTAACCTGTTGAAATTCCTCCCTCGATCGATACTTCCCCGACATCCCTCTTCGCATCTTATCAGCTTCGCCCAAAGTCAATCCGGCGAAATAGTGAGCGACTTTAATCACATCTTCCTGATACACCATTACTCCATAAGTTTCCGGCATCAAATCCAGTAAAACCGGATGGGCATCATTTCGTTTTTCGGGATGTCGAAAGCGTTGAATGTAGGTTTGCATCATTCCGGACTGCGCTACTCCGGGCCGAATAACTGAACTAGCTGCCACCAAACCCAGATAATCATCTACCCTCAACTTCCGTAACAACATCCGCATGGCGGGGGATTCTACATAAAAGCACCCAATGGCTTTAGCGTTGCACAACATGTCTTTGATTCGTTCATCTTCTTTGAAGCGCTTCATATCATGAATGTCAATTTCAGGATCATTGGGGTGAGTTTTTTGAATGATCTTCAGGGCATCTTTGATCTTTCCCAATCCGCGCTGACTCAAAATGTCAAATTTGTATAAACCAACATCTTCTGCCACGTGCATATCGAATTGAATAGTTGGATAACCTTTCGGTGGCATGAAGGTGGCTGTGAAATGTTCGATGGGTTTTTGCGAGATTAAAATTCCGCTGGCATGTATGCTGAGGTGAGAGGGAAAACCATGAATGTATCGACTGTATTTC
>CAZCAD010000392.1:0-3472 GCA_964496525.1 uncultured Flavobacteriales bacterium
GCATTTCAAAGGTACCATAAGCATTTATTTTCTTACTCTGGACAGACAATAATCCAACTACCTTGTTCTGATAAATCAATGGTTTATAGACAACCGATCTGACAAGTTTTCCATAATTCCCCTGTAACTCATCAGAATAAGTCTGATATTCCTTATCCAAATCATTGATATGAATCGTCTTTTTATTCTTGATGGCCCAATTTCCTGGAAAGCTTTTACTATCACCATCAAAAACAACTTCATCCTTCATTTGCTTCTGGTCTTCCACCGCGTATCTTACATGAACTTTATTATCTTCTTTATCATAGACGCTAATACTGAAAAAAGTGATATCCACTAAGGCGTTCAGGCCTTCATGAATCGTTTTAAATGATTCGTTCAGATCCAGCGTGGCAGTAATTTTAGATCCTAGTTCGCCAAGGGTGCTCAGCGTATCATGGGTACTTATGTTGTGAATGGTTGTGGAGACAAAAGAGGCAATGTTTTTCATGATTTCCAACTGCTCCCTGTTATATGCCTTTTTCTTATAAGTTTGAACGGAAATCACGCCATTCGCTTCACCCTGATAGATCAACGGAATTGTTATTATGGACTCTGGTGGTTCACCTCTGGCATTATCATGAGCATAATTCGGAATGAATGTTATTAAGTCTTCAAACCGATTTCCAAAGAATACATGATTAGTTCTTACGCAATATAAAGCTATACTTGTATTCGTCATTCCTGATAACATAAAATCCTCAAAGCGAATCTCCCCCTGTTCATAAACTCTTACCAATCGAATCGAATCATCCAACTTATGGTACAAACCAATATAGAATATGGACGCATCCAGAAATCCACCTAATCTGTCATGGAGCAAATCAATTATTCCGACGATACTTGTTTGTGTCAGAACCTCTTGTCCAACAAGTGACAATTGGCTGAGATTATCGAAGGATCTCGTGTTCTGTATGCCCACTAGTACATAAGATGCCAAATTTTTGAGAAGATTTAAATCCTGCTCGCTATAGGCATTCTCTTTAGAAGTTTCTACAGACAACACCCCCAGATTTCTCATATCCTGAACCAATGGAATGTAAATCATGGACTCTGAAACATTATCTCCACCCTCAATTTTGTATTTATCCGGAAATTGCAGATGTAGTTTTACTTCTTCCTTTGTGTTGATTACAATTTCCTCAGATCGATTAAATACGTTGGAAGCAAGGGTATCCTCAACCAGTGAAATGCTCTTATTATCGACTTTAGAACCTTTCTCAATAGCGCTCGGATATTCAAGAGTCTTCTCCTTTTCATTAAAAAGACCTACACCGCAGCTCTCTACCGGAATAATATCACCAAACAATCGACGTATAATTGAATTGATTTCCCTAATCGTGTGAGCCGCAGTGATTTCTTTCCCAATCTCGCCAACAGTTTTAAATACGTTATGCGAATTTGAATTAATAAATGGAACAGATAAGTAGGAGGCCATGCTCCTTAGAATTTCTACGTGTTGCTTGGTGTATGAGTGTTTTTCAAAACTCTGAACAGATAATAAACCGATCACCTCCTGTTGATTGAAAAGCGGGATATAGATAATGGATTCAGACGCCTTTCCGTAAATAGTATTGTCCTTTGAAATGAAATTTGAAATCTCATTTCGTTCATTGATAAATACCTCTGCTTTATTCAAAACACAGTGGGATGCCAGCGATTCTTTGTTTTGAGCTAAATAACCGAGAGTTTCTTCTAATAAAACACCGTCTTCAATTAATTTGACGTAATCGATTTTCCCGGTTGTGTCGTCAAAGCGTGCGATTATAAATACGGATGACGGCATCATTTCACTAATGCTACTATACAACTTATTCGCAATCACCTCTACATCAAATGTGGATGTTACCTCTTTTCCGATCTCTGATAAGGTTTCCAGCTTTTCAAATGCACTGACATTTTCCAGCGCAATAGCGGAATACGAGGCGAGAACCTCAAGAATCTCAATATGGGCTTCAGAATAGGCCGCGTACTGATCACTTTGTACCGTAATCACCCCAAAACATTCACCGGATGTAATAAGAGGATAGTACAAGATAGAACTCATCATTTTTCCTGTCTTTCGACTCGCCTGGGCCTTTTTATGCTCTTCATCATCCCAGACCTCCTGATTAACAATCACCGGTTCTCTTGTTTTAAAGCATTTAACAGAATAAATATCTTCCGTCAAATAGTCGGTTGATTCCATATTCACTCCGTCCTCTCGAACAACCTTCATTATCGCAGTTTTGTCATTATTAATCAAGCCAAACCCAAATGCATTGACGGGCATGACTTCATTAATGCGTTCGTAGGCCTTTTCAATTATTTCTTCGGTGGATAAACAAGAGATGATGGCTTTTCCAATTTCGTTGAGCTTGCGGATTAAACCGTGTTGCTCTTCAAGTTCTTTTGCCTTTATAATTTCGGCGGTTTCAAAAGTGGAAACCGATTCGCTTATCCGAATCACCTCTCCTATCTTATCCTCTGCTGCGGCTATTATTCCTTTCTGAACAGCAACCTGTCTTTTGTTCAATTCAACCAATCGACTTGGATCTTCGATGTGTTCAATTTGAAAATCAATGATTTTTTGTTCAAGATCATAGTATTCTTTAGAATCAACAAGAAGAAGAATGTTATCCAGACTTTGAAGGGCCTCATCCTTCAAACCTTGATAAAACTCAATTTGAGCTGAATAAAACTTCGCAGTAAATTCATGCAGCTCATTCTTCAGATCCTGACTTGTTGAAATCGCCTGATTTATACGCTCGGAAGCCTGATCGTATTTTTTTAGTTTTATAAGACACCTTCCATGAGTTATATATACCCAATAGTCGTCAAAATGACTTTTTTGGTCAAGAAGATCATTGCATTGTTGACAATATGCAATACACTGATCATAGTTTTCCATGTGAAATTGGACTTCGGCCAGGCTTTGAGTTACGCGCAACTGAAGTCGAACGTCTTTGATATCAAGCGCAATCGCCAAGCTCTTTTCTAAACACTTAATTGCCTGATCAAGCTGACGGACCTCGCTGTAGATACTTCCAATTCCCAGAAAGGCCTGTGCGATCCCGAAATCAAAATCTGACTCTTCAAATATGGTCAATGATTTGTTGAAGTAATGCAGTGCAAGATCGAGTGCTCCTGCATAAAAATATATGATTCCTAGATTGTTATAGCAATTTCCGATGTTAACATTGTCCCCTTGATCAGAATAACTTTCTAAGCTTCTCAGCGAATACTTAAGTGCGTTTTGGTAATCCGAAATAAAACAATACGAATATCCGATACATTTATCAAGCCTGGCAGATAAAGCAGGATCATCCCTCACAGACGGATCGTCCAATAATTCGAGTCCTTTCTCGATTACATGTGCGGGCTCTGAGCGTGGTAATTGCTCTAGTTGTTCCAGCTTCTTAATATCAAAGGGCATCGTCACAATGTCGGGAGA
>CAZCAD010000393.1:0-3472 GCA_964496525.1 uncultured Flavobacteriales bacterium
AAGAATCTCATCTAAAGCATGGCCGTACCAAAATTCCTCTCCGTTCGCATGCAGAACCGGCACACCGTTCCTGCTTGCCGATACGGTTATCGTTGTTTGAAATCCTTTGTATCCCGAACCATAAAAGCTAATGCGAATATACTTTCCTTCTAATTCAACCTCCGACTTTTTAAATACGAAGTCCGGCCCATACCTATTTGTTGAATCGAGAATATAAAATTCACCTCTTGCAAAGTCCTCATTGCAACGCCATCTTTTGTCTTCTGCCCTATTTGAAAACTCAGACAAAAGTTCAGAATCTTGTGTGATTACCGTGTCCGCAATATTTCTGCTCATTAAAAAGACTCCACAATTGTTGTAAGTGTGATAATCAATTATGTTCGGGTAGAATTCCTTCACCGTTTCAAAGACATTCACCAAAGTCAGCCTGGCCGAATAACCGACGATGCAATACAATTCCTCACGATTTTCAAGATCGCGACGAATTTTGTAATCGTCAGAAAACTCAATAACGTCCCAATCAAACGCAATCTCTTTATCCCACTGATTAGCGTAATAATTCATATAATCCGGATTCGATAAATTATAGACTATATACGTGTTTTCCTCTCCAACCTCTTCTTCCCAGTCTGTAATGTGTTCAGCGATTTCCTCAAACAATCCATAATGATTATTGCCAAAAAGATCTTTTTCAATTACAGTTGAATAGGTGCCGGCCACGATCAATACCACATAGACCAAATAAAACTTTGGAAGGCGCGAAATTACCAGGCCGATTAAAAGAAAAAGAAACGGCAACGCAAATAACATGACGGGAAATTTAAGAACGGGCGTACTTACCAGCGATAAAAAATGTCCCAGAAGATAGATTCCGAAAAACCAGCTGAGGCAAAGCAATAAATGAACCCGCTTATAATCCTCCATTTTACGTCCAACGAAAAACGCAAGGATAATAATGCTACCAATTACGGAGATCAACCAAAGGGATTCGTTGAAGGCATGATTTAAGAATTGGAAAAGCCAATCAACTTCTGGCTTTCCCAGCCAACCCAGCCCACCGACCTCGAGATGATATTGAGTTACGTTAATATGTGGCAGAAACAACAGAATCGCAATACCGGTGGAGAGGAGGTAGAGCTTGAAATTATCCTTTTTCAACAAAAATAAGCCGGTAATTCCCATAAACCCGGCCATAAGGAATGCGAAATAGTGGGTGTACATGGCCGCAGCGAAAAGAAGTCCCAGTATCAATGCGTTCTTCACCTTCTTCACTTCACATATCAAGACCTTGTGCATAAACCAACCGATCAAAAGACAAATTAATAAGCCGGGACTATATGGTCGGGCAAATTCAGAATTCAAGATCGGAAAATAGAGCGTTGCCAGAAGCGCGGCAGCAACGATTCCCGTATTTCGATTGAACCATTTTTTTCCGACGAAAAAAATTGCAAGAATCGAAAATATGCCACATAAGACAAATGGCAATCGCATCCAAACTTCACCGACTCCGCCAATTGAAGCCCACATTTTCATAAAAACCTGGACACCTGCCGGATGCATGTCTCCTTTCATAACACCGCTTTCGATTAGTTCTGAAAAATTATCAAATCTCAAGCGGTGAATCGCACTTAACTCATCATTTGAATAAGAATGTGTAAATGATATGGAGAGGCGAAGGACCGCGCCCAGGAGAACAATAAAGATGATATCAAGATTCGGCCTAATACTTCGCATTAGACCATTCTTTGACGATTGGTTTCATAGAGCATTATTCCGGCCGAAACGGAAACGTTCAATGAGCCAATTTCACCGCTTATCGGAATTCGGGCTTTCACATTGCTTTCGGCCAATATTTTCGTAGAGACACCGTTTTCTTCAGACCCCATGACTATAGCGGTTGGCAATGTCAAGTCTACCTCATGTAAGTTTCGATTACCATTTTCGGTACTGGCTACAATCTGGACTCCACTACTTTTCAAATAGCTGATTGTAGATGAGAGATCATCTACTTTTGAAACAGGTATTTTATTTAAAGCCCCGGCAGAAGTTTTAATCGCATCGGAAGTAATGGAGACACTATCCTTCTGTGGAAGAATAATCGCATGAACTCCATTACACTCAGCCGTTCGAGCAATTGCGCCAAAATTCCTAACATCTGTCACTCTGTCAAGAATGATGAAAAGTGGAACCTCACCTTCTTCGAAAAGACGATTTAATATAGGTTCGATGTTCACATACTCAATTGGAGAAACTTCGGCCACAACACCTTGATGATTTTTTCGGCAGATGCGATTCAACTTATGAATCGGCACAAACTGAAGATGATATTTCTTATTAGCTAACTCCTCTTTTAATTCCTTGAAGAGTTCCTTTTGCATTCCTTTTTGAATGAAAATCTTGTTAATGGACCGTTCAGCTCGAATCGCTTCAATTACTGATCGAACGCCATAAATGATATTCTCATCCTTCTCCGCTGAAGATTTATCGTGAAGGGATTCTTCGTGTCCGTGGCCTTTATGCATGCCCAAAAGTAATTAAGGGAATCTCTATTAATTCATTCGCATCAAAATTTTCATAGTTTTTCAAAAGCAAAGAAAATTTTTGCAACACGAGCGAGTTCATGTAAGAAAATTTGATGACGTATTTGGAAAACTATGAAAACCCTTTGGGAACAAAGATAGCAGACAATCTGACTGCGTTATATTTTTTATGAAATAGCTGTGGCTATTCCAAAAAAATATGCCTTGCATCTTATCTGCTATCTTTGTTTTTTGAAAGAAATGAATTAATAGAGATTCCCTTAAATAAGCTTCATCGATTGGCGGTAACCAAGAGGAAAATAATCCCGCTTACACAAATTAATATTCCCAAAAGAAATACATCTCCGATATTGCCGGCATCGTTTCTATAAATTTGTTGAGCAATATAATTTCCAAACAATATCCCAAATTCCAGGGCGATGAACATCGTTCCCATTCCCCTTCCTTTGTAAACCGGATTTGCTAAGTCAGCCGTCCAGGCGAAAATGGCCGGAGAAGATATAGCGGCTCCAATGCCATAAACAATTGATGTGGCAATAAGCATCTCAATTGATTCTATATACATGGTCATAAATGATGCGGTGGCCAATATGGAAAGACTAACCAACAGGTTTTTTCTGGCACCGTACTTATCAGTTAATTTACCGGCAACAAACCGTGTGACAACAACAAATGGTAGATGAACTGCGAAAAATAATCCTTTGTTTTCAATGCCTAAATGCATACATATTTCAGGAGCCAGGAGAATGTAAAATCCAAATAAGGTTGCTGCCAGAAACATGATAACTGAGGGTTGTATAACCTCCAATCCAATTACCTCATCCCACTTGGGGATTATTTTTTGCCAAAGAGTTGTATATCCTTTCTCCAGACAATTCTGTTCAATAACCTTCTTGTCTTCCTTGATTGTTAAAATCATCAGAAAAGAGAGT
>CAZCAD010000394.1:0-3464 GCA_964496525.1 uncultured Flavobacteriales bacterium
CATTCTCAATTATACTGCTGGGTTCAATGAATTCATGCGGCGGTGACGAGGCTGAAGGCGAAACAGATGGAACCGATAGTACAGAAATTTCGGAGGTACCGCTTTACGACATTGGTATCAATTATGTGCGTGAGGATGAAGTTCCGGCGGCATGTGAAGTGGTCGACGCCTATTTGGATTGTCATCAATGGACCGATGTGAATGGTAAGAACTATTTTCTTAGAAGTCTTGGATTTCCGTTTGAATCAGGACAAAGAGGTGTGTCCGGTGAGCCGGCGGAGACACAATACATATATGCCTACCATTATCGCGAAACTTCAGAGGGTATGAGTCTGGTAAACGAATATCGTGACTCCATTGTGGCTTGCGAATTCGATGTTATAATGACCCATGTCAAGGACTGCTTTTTTGTGACGGATTTGGATGAGGACGATATGGGGGAAGTAACATATATGTACCGAATGACATGCACAAGCGACGTGAGTCCGAGTACACAAAAACTGCTTATTGTAGAAGGAAATGATATTTATTTAGTCAATGGCACATCCCTGGTCTTTGACGAAGGCGGGGAATACGAATTGGGCGCAGAATTTTCCGGTGCCCCGGAAGGATTCGAAGATCATGCCAGGGGAATTTGGGACGATTTTAAAGACGAGATGGCAGCTTTCTAGGTTCTTATCTGCTAGGAGAGATATAAGCGTGCAGATACCTGGTCTTTCAAATTTGCTCAAATAAACGTTGGACCAACGGGATTGATTCCGTCATCCGTGCCGGTTTCCCTCGACACACTTCGGCATTCTCAGTGGGGCAGCTCGGGACAGGCTCTTCGCCTTAGAAGCGGACTCCCAGAACGCAGACGTCGAAGCCTGGCAAGCATTCGAGCAGATCCCGACTATTCGCTTCGCTACTGTCGGGATTGATTCCGTCATCCGTTCCGGTTCGTGAAATTAAAATTTCACTCCCAGAACGCAGACGTCGAAGCCTGGCAAGCATTCGAGCAGATCCCGACTATTCGCTTCGCTACTGTCGGGATTGATTCCGTCATCCGTTCCGGTTCGTGAAATTAAAATTTCACTCCCAGAACGCAGACGTCATCAACCTGTTCATAGTCCCCTTTCCAATTCTCAAAATCTTGATTTAAGAACTCTTTCTGCTCGCTTATGTGTTTCTTCGATAGTGAGATCAGCGTTTCTCTGAGCTGAGCCGGTCTGTATTTCTTTCCTCTTTCTCCACCAAACTGATCTTGATAGCCGTCAGTAAAAACATAAATGGTATCCCCTTCATGCATTTGAACAGAATGCCCTGTGAATGGTTTAATTGCCGCATAAACTGCAATTGGCTGTTTGTCCGGTTTTATTTCCTCAATCTCATCAGATCCTTTTCGAATAATCCACAGCGGATTATTTGCGCCGGCCCAGAGGAGTTCCTTAGTTTTGGTGTTGTAGGAACAGAGTGATATATCCATTCCATCCTGTACATCCTGTACACTTTTTTCAAATTCAGCGATGACAATCTCCCTCGTCTTGTCCAATATGTCTTCCGGTCTTTTCAATTTGAACTCGCGTACGCTTCTGTTTAAGGCATTATTACAAACTACGGATACCATTGCCCCGGGAACACCGTGTCCTGTACAGTCCGCAGCGGCAAACACAACGAAATCTCCGGTAGGTTCCATAAAGTAGAAATCGCCCGCAACAATATCCTTCGGTTTGTACAGCATGAAGGATTGCGGTAAATATTTTATTGCCAATTTGGCAGGTGGTAAAATTGCCATCTGAATTCGTTTGGCGTAATTGATTGACTCAGTAATTTCGTGATTTTGACGCTCAATTCTTTCTTTCTGCGAAATTATTCGACGGGCGAAAGCTGCATTCGTTTTTCTGAGTACAATGAATAAGGTAAATGTCAGAGCGAAAATCAGAGCTGCATCAATAATGTAAGTTGCGTCAATCAAACTATCGGACATCTCAACCATCTTGGGAATTTCATCATTGTAATGCTCGATTAATAAATAATTTAACAGACATGCCGAAAACATAATAATCGCAATTCGGTTACTCTTTAGTACGGCTGAGGCAGCAATCGACAATGGAATCAGAAAAAATTCCACTAAAATCTCAGGAGTTAGTAAAGAGGCAAGGGTCAAATTCCCCATAAAAATCAACAGAATGTAGACCATGGCAGCATTGTACAGCTTATATACGCTAAAGAGAAAACCTATAATGAGTAGAAATCCGGTCGTAATTTGCGACCATACGCCTAGCATATTTCCCTGTAGCCATATCAATGGAGCAACACCAAACGTCACCACGGTTCCAATAAAAATCATGCGGTTTACCAGATGAATCGAACGGATTTCGTCCGGTTTCATTCCGGTCGTTTGACCAATGGATGATATTTTCTCCCAGAAGTTTAGGAATGTCACTTCTTTAAATATACTGATTTGCTTGTTATACGGGATTTGGATGGTTTTGGGTACGTTGGGATTGGTGATTGGTTGAAAAGTGATTGGGGATTGGTTGAAAAGTGATTGGTGATTGGTGATTGGTTGAAAAGTGATTGGGGATTGGGGATTGGGGATTGGGGACGCTGGACGCTGGACGCTGGACGCTGGACGCTGGACGCTGGACGCTGGGGCGCTGGACGCTGGGGCGCGGGGTTTGAAGATTATTTTTTCCTCATAGACTTTTTTGCATCTACCCGTTTCTTATTCTGTTTTGGGGCTTTCCCTGACCAAATGCTCAACATCGACTACTTTAATTCATAAAGATTCCTGATGAAGTTGGGAATGACTTGCTATTGAAGTTGCTTATTCAGCTCTGCTTTTAAAAATGCAATAGCCCTGTCAGTCGGTTGAATTTCCAGCTGAGCCGTAATCTCAAAAACGTTCCTGCTCAAATCATTGGCAAGAGAAGTCGGTTCTAGCTTCGTAGCGGCCATATTGATAATCTTCAGCACTTCTTCTTTGGAATTTTGAACCATGTTCCACGCTTCAGGTGAGATGAATATTTGCTGAGCTAAATTGTGTTCGTACTCGTTTCGGATCGTTTCTAATAAGGTTTGTTGAAATCCTTTAGCCGGCATGCCGGGATTATTCAATCGCATGATCAAATTATTTGGCGCTATTCGCTCAAGGAACAGAACCATTCGTTGGTAAGCGTCAACCTGCAAGGGAAAAAAGTGTTTTCTGACCTCAGAAAGCTTTTTCTCCTGCTCTGGCTGATGAATCGCTTCCAGCTTATGCTTTTGCGTTTGCACCTCAACCCACTTGCTTGTGAAGTACCAGACCGCTCCAAAAAATGCAATGGACGGAATGATGTAAAGTGCGAACTGAAAAAGTATATCAACTGTTGTCATGTGATGGTTTTACGCAGTATTTATAATAAAGATTCTAATTATTGAATGTAAGATAATTTAAAAGTAACTGTATTGACCGAAGTCCCCGCATGAACTTATATTATCCG
>CAZCAD010000395.1:0-3442 GCA_964496525.1 uncultured Flavobacteriales bacterium
ACCGTTGTAGTGGGTTTTGATGGATTCAATGATCCCAGACTATACACAATTGAGGCCCGTAGTATGAAGTATTTTATGGTGAATAATGAACCAGACTGTAATAGTATCTTTTCCTTATACGATGTAGAGAAGGAGGAGAATTACGAATACGATGACGATGGAGTTGAGGTGATCCATAGTGTAGGCGCAGTGAACGAATGCGACAATGCGAACTGGAAGTTTATCGTACCCAAAAAATCGAGTCTGGATTCAAGGGTGATTATTTCATTTTGTTTCACAGCCGTTGTTGCCATGAATGTCCGATACTTCGTTGAATATTGACGCATATTCTTCGACCCTACTTACCAAAATCGAAAGTCGTTTGAGAAATTCTGATTTCGAGCCGTAGGTTTTTGCATTCCATGTGTTAGGTCAATTACTGTGGCCCGAACATAATCTTGCAGCTCCGAAATGAGTATGTGGCCATCCCCATTAATATCTGCGGAGTTATTCTTAATTCCATTTAGGACAGCATAGGTGAATACTCCATTTTTCCATTCCCCGCTTTCCTGGGCAAATTCGCCACCTCCGGCCGCCGCAATTACTGTTGCACCTGACGAGGTTCGAATGTCGGCAAACATGTGCTGCATTCTATCAAATGTGGTTAAACCGTCGGTAGCAGTGTTGGTCAGCAGTTGATCTCCAACGCTGCGAAATACGATATCCGATTCTTCCACCTTTTGCATTCCTATTATTTCGCTCGTATCCAATTCGCCTGAATGACAGGCGTCGATAAATATCGTTTTTGTTCTTGCAGGAATAACTTCCAAATAATGTTCTAATACTGCGTATTCAAAACCATTAACCGATGGCTTCGAGAACTTCATATCGTTCATGGCTAGATAATAGTTGTATTTTTCGTCACGAACACCATGACTGGAAATGTACAACATCATGTGGTCAGAAATGTCAGAGTCCAGAAGCTTTTTCAGGAGTTTTTCAATATTCTCAGTGGTTACATCTTCATCAAACAAGGTATCAACCACTATTTTGGAGTATAGCTCAGATTTCGCATATAGATCGACGAAATCCCGAATGTCTTTGCTGGCATAAGTAAGGTTATATTTTTCTTCTTGAAACTCGGAGACACCAATACCAATCAAATACAATTTCGGTTTAAAATCAGGCACTTCGTAGTACATGAAAATGGTTTCTTTATTTGATCTTACTCCTAATGAATTTGTTCCCCAGGCCTGAATCTTGTTTCGTCCGGGAACCAAGGTTACATGGCTCATATAGAGGAGCATCATTTGGGCATACTCATCGTCCAGATTCATGGCCTGTCCTTCTTTCCCGTAGAAAGGGACATCGTTGATAGTAATAAACAATTTATCCATTGGAGCCTCAAATGAGGATATTTTGAAATTCAACTTAACCCTCGATTCGGTGACAATTCCGGATGAAGTTGTCATCTCTATTTCGGGTGCGGTAAGTGTATCGGAGAGTTGTTGCTCTTTTATACCCAATTTATCAAGCCGTTTTCTGTATGCCTGTTCATACAAATCGATGGTTTCTTTGTTTCCCATTCCGATCTTTTTCAAAAATAAATCGGGCCGATTCAAGTGAATATCGAATTGTTCAAATGTGTAAAATTCAGCATGCCTGTCCATCCCACGATTTTTGTGAAAGCCAACCATTCTGCTTCCACCGGGAGATGCCGAATAATATTTGTCTTTTCCCCATACGATCCACTGGTCGCGATCTCCTATAAATATTGTTGCGGCAGGGTTTAATTCATGAACATACGTCTTCTTGTAAAAATTCAGCAACCATTCTTCTCCACTTTCTGCTTTGATTTTATCAATAGCTTCCTGGCCATATTGAATGATCAGAGACTCAAGCATTTGTTCGTAGGTCATCTTTCTCTCCCCTTCTTCGCTGAGATCCCAGACTTTTACGGATTGATCGGCGCTTCCTGAGTAGAGATATTTTCCATCGGATGACGAAGCCAGGGAATAAACATCAGACACATGTCCGCTCATTTCTCGAATTTTCTCTCCAAATACATTATACAGGTATAATCTATAGGAACTTCCAACAGCTATATTTCCGTTAGCTGTGAAGGAGTAGCAGTTCAAATTTCCATCCAGACCGGGATCCAGCTGAATGGTGTCTACCAATTCGTTATCCTTCACAATTGCTACTTCATTCCTTGACATCGCCTTAATCAGATAATCGCCCCAAACAGTGACCTCAGAAGTGTACTCACTAAAATTCGTTTTTGGACCCTCATATTGTGCCTTATCTAAACTGAACACCGAAGTAAGTTCTCCCAGATCATTTAACTTTTGGCTGGCTTTCATTTTATGGCCAATTCCGATTTGGTGCCCCGGCCCTGCTCCAACTTTGTAAACACGAGATCCGGTACCGCTAAAGTGAGCGACCACTTCTCCGGTAGAAGCCCGCCAGACATAAATATCGCGTCGATCACCGCCTGCCGTTGCGATTAGATCATCACCAAAAAAATCAGATGCCGCAACCGTATTATCATGAAGTTTAAATTCCCTAATGCGTTCCCCGCTCGGAATGGCATAAACGATCGCATTTATACCATTTGTAAGATTAGTCCCAACCACGAGTTTCTTGCCGTTGTCTGAAAAGGAAATGGTGTGTATGTCACCAACTCCGTGGTTTTCACCAAATTCCGGATCGATTAAATGATCTATTTCCTTCATCAGTTCACCATTCTTATCATAAAGCAAGATGCGGTTATCGTATCCCCCGGTTGCAAAATACTTCCCGTTTGAAGAAAAATCAAGGGCTCTCACTTCGCTGTTATGATATTCCAAAACCAAATGATGCGGATGTTTGTTCCGAATAGAATCCATCGTCCAGATTTTCACCTTTCCATCATAACTGGCTGTAACAAGTTTCGATTTATCGGGAGAAAATCTAAGACCGTAGACTCCATCATCATGAGCCTGAATTCCCATATTGCCTTCCGGAGCTCCCCAGACTGCTACAACTCCGGCATTATCACCACTTGCCAACAGATTTCCATCAGAACTAAAGTCCATCGCCACGACTGAAGATTGATGCCCCTCATATACATTGAGGATGTCTCCCGAAATGGCATCAAGGATTCGAACCTGGCCCATTTCCGAATCGGTTTCGCCTAAATATCCACCAACTGCCAATACGCCGTTCTTCGAATAGGCCGCCGAATTGAGCATCCCTACTCTACCCGTCGTAATCTCTCCGCGATAGGTGTTTTCGAGAATCCCATTAGCTACGTCCCAAACCCGAATTGTTTTGTCGTCGGAAATGGAATATAATTTCTTACCGTCGTCTGAAAAAAGAAGTCCCTTGATCATTGCGCTGTGACCAAGCGGATCAATAGTAACTATTATGGAAGGGTCATTGAAAGAGGTTCCCTGAGCCCAAAAATGTACGGAAAAGAGAA
>CAZCAD010000396.1:0-3434 GCA_964496525.1 uncultured Flavobacteriales bacterium
ATAACTTTTTGCAAGCCGGGAGCAAACGAGAATTGTTATGCAATTCAATCATTTGGACCACCGGAGGTATCGCCCGGAATTATATTAGGGGAGAATTGTACAGGAGAAATCGTTGTCACCGGATTATACGATACTACAATAACCTGGACTTCTGTTGCTCCGGGCGCACCGGGAGATTGGGACTCATATTTAAGTTGTCCTACCTGCGATACGACCGTAGTTACCCCATTACCAGGTTCACCACCTACAATTCTATATCAGGTTTGCGGGACCAGTATAAGCGGCTGTGTCGTTGATCCATGGTGCGATACTGTAGAAATCGAAATTTTCTCTGAATTGTTTGTAAATCTTGGCCCAACCAACCCTACAATATGTTTTGGAGAAACTGGTATATATCTTACAGCTGCGCCATCTGGTGGAGCGAGCCCATATACGTTCTTATGGAATACAGGAGAAACCACCGATTCAATTTTTGTGAGTTCGGCAGGCACTTATTATGTAGATGTACTGGATTCGACAAATTGTGATGTTGCTACCGATACTGTGGTAATAACAGAATATTTATTTCCAATTAC
This sequence comes from uncultured Flavobacteriales bacterium, assembly GCA_964496525.1. Taxonomy (GTDB): domain Bacteria; phylum Bacteroidota; class Bacteroidia; order Flavobacteriales_D; family Crocinitomicaceae; genus JAKSBJ01. Next base: position 576 of record CAZCAD010000396.1, read on the forward strand.
GGCAGATGCCGGTACCGATCTTACTATTTGTCAGAGTACTGCCGGAACTATACCGCTAAATGGTGCGGTAACAGGATCAACAACAGGAATTTGGTCCAATGGGACGGGAACTTATGATCCGGATCCTACTGATTTAAATGCCGATTATACACCTTCAACTGAAGAACTTACCGCTGGTTATGTTGAGCTGATATTAACCACAACAGATAACGGAACTTGTCCCGGAGATGCGGATACAATAATGATCTACTTGCCTGTTTTTGCGACAGATTTGGATAGCGTAATTTCAAATATAGATTGTTATGGAAACAGTACGGGTGCCATCGATGTAATCCCTAGTGGAGGGGCCCTGCCTCTGACTTATTCATGGGACACAGGTGCGACTACTGAGGATCTTACAGGTTTATCTGTAGGAAGCTATAAAGTCATAGTCACTGATACGAATGGTTGTATGGATTCTTTGACCGCGAATCTTGTCGAGCCTCCGCCATTATCTCAACTAACGAATTTGACAAATCCGCTTTGCTTTGGCAGCACCGATGGATTGATCGACCTTACCGTTAGTGGTGGTGTTCCGGGATACACCTACACATGGAGCACAGGAGCAAGTAGCGAAGACCTCACCTCCGTGGGAGCAGGCACTTATTCAGTCACCGTAACAGATGCAAATGGATGCGGAATAGCTAGTATTGTGACCCTGACTGAACCACCAATTCTTGCAGCTAGCGCTGCCATCGCTGACGTAAGTTGTTTTGGTTTAACTGATGGAGATGCGGATTTGAGTGTTACCGGCGGTACACCGCCGTATAACTTTACATGGAGTACCGGGGCTACTTCCGAAGATCTCACAGGTATTTCAGCCGGTGATTATAGTGTTACCATTACGGATGCAAATGGGTGTTTACTAATTAATGACCTTACAATTTCAGAACCAGACGAATTAATCACTTCCGTACTCGGCACAAATGTGAGTTGTTTTGGCTTCTTAGATGGATCATCTGACCTAACAATAGTTGGTGGAACTGCACCTTATTCTGTCGCATGGTCAACAGGAGAAATTACAGAGGATATTTCGGCTTTAGGGGCAGGAACCTATGACGTTACAGTTACAGATAATAATGGATGCTCTTCTACAAATACTATATTGATTAATGAACCCGACGAACTAACCACATCCATATCAGGTTATAACATCAGTTGTTCTGGTATGGCCAATGGAGCGATCGATTTTACAGTTAGCGGTGGCACACCGGGATATGCCTTCCTATGGAGTACCGGTGCAACCGGAGAAGATGTATTAGAGTTGGGTGCCGGAACATATACAGTATCGGTTACAGACTTGAACGGATGTCTGGCCGGTAATTCAATTACGTTAACTGAACCTAACCCTCTCATTCTTGATATAACGGCAACTGACGTTAGTTGCATCGGGTCGAGCGATGGAGAAATCAATACTACTGTCAGCGGAGGAACACCGGGCTATACTTATGCATGGAGCACCGGAAGCACGGCTCCAAATATCAGCGGACTATCAGCAGGGAACTATGTCCTAATTCTTATAGACGCAAATTCTTGCATGATAACCGCTACGATTGAAGTTGGAGAACCAATCGATTACGACGCCGGCGATGACGGTACCGCTGCGCTTTGCAATGAAAGCGGTGCTTCAATTGACTTAAATACCTTATTGACTGCTACTACCGCAGGTACCTGGGATGAAATAACCACTTCCGGTCAATTCAATGCTACAAGCGGTGTATTCAATGCGGACGGTTTGGCTGCAGGTGATTATTTGTTTAGTTATACAATTCCATCTTTTACGCCTTGTACAAACACCGAAGCCTTGTTCGTAGTGACTGTTAACCCTATACCAATCATTTCATTTAGTGCCAACAATCCATCGGGCTGTGCCCCTCTAACCGTGACTTTTGAGAATTTAACGATTCCAGAAGGAGTTGATTGCGCTTGGGATTTTGGAGATGGAAGCGGAGCCATTGATTGCGGAACACTAAGCCATACGTACCTCTATTCCGGAACTTATGACGTGAGCTTAGAAGTGATCACGGCACAGGGTTGTACAAATAATATGGAGATAAGTGATTATATCAATGTGATTGAATCACCTGTGGCAGATTTTACTTTCAATCCCCAAGTTCCTAACGTTGATGATCCATACGTAAAGTTTAATAATAACTCATCAAATGCAAATTCATATGAATGGATTTTTGGGGATGGATCGCCAAATTCTTCTCTGACCAATCCGTCACACGTTTATCCTGATATCGGGAATGAAAAATACGAAATTACATTGGTCGCCATGAACGACTTGGGATGCGTGGATACTGCCATTAAATATATTACAATTGAAGATGTCATTATCTTCTTTGTTCCAAATGCATTCACTCCGGACGGTAATCAATACAATAATGAGTTTAAGCCTGTAATGACAGCCGGCTATGATATCTTCGATTATCATCTGACAATTTTCAACCGCTGGGGCGAAATTCTTTTCGAGTCTTTTAACGCAGAATACGGTTGGGATGGAACATACGCTAATAATGGCTTGGTGCAGGATGGAGTCTATGTCTGGGTTATAGAGTTTGGCGAGACCATGTCAGATAAGCGGCATAAGAAAATAGGTCATGTTACAATGTTGAAATAATCTTATGATTCCAAAATTGTAACTCTATGCTAAAGTAGTATTTGGGCAAGCACTTCCACCTTCGTTCCTCGGGCTCAGCACCGGGCTTTCGGCTATAGTCCCCCAGGATCCCTACGGTCTGTCAGGACCTGACGCTGCCTTTAGATTTGTTTCCAGTATTTTTCTCGTATTCGAGCTTGCCCTCTGGTCTCTATTTG